>NZ_DIHV01000140.1:0-13062 GCF_002420325.1 Marinobacter sp. UBA5687 | reverse complement strand
GGTTGCCTGCTGTGCCTGGAACTGTGCCATGGCAGAGGCAATGCCGGAGTCATAAGACAGGGCTTTCTCGTAGGTTTCCATCAGATCCAGAGCAAGCGCAGGCTGGGCTGCGAGCAGGGTGATCAATCCTGGAAGTAAACGTTTTTTCATTGGTTCTCCTGAAATACTGACTCCGGGAATCTGCCCGGCAATGACCCAAAGGTATTGGTTGACCATTATGGACAATAATCGTTCCCGTCTCTAGACTTGCTAAGTCCACGTATTTTGTGGGCAAACCAATTCAGAATCGCGTCTTGACGGGGTGCTGATTCGCCATAAACTGGCGATCGGCTGAGATTGCAACGCAGAACCCGCGACCTGATCCGGATAATACCGGCGTAGGGATTAAGGCCAGATGAACCGCGACACCATGCCTGTAGGGCTATTTGTCGCAACTCCGTCATACGCGACCCGATACCACAAGAGCAACCGGGAGCATTTCATGACGGACTTACCAGCATACCTCAGCGACTCCGCAAAAGTAGACTCCGCAGCAATCAAACCATTACCAAGCTCACGAAAAATATACGTGCAGGGTAGCCGACCTGATCTGCGGGTGCCAATGCGGGAAATTACCGTGGGCGACACCCCCACTGAAATGGGTGGCGAAAAGAACCCGCCAGTGGTGGTGTACGACACCTCCGGGCCCTACACAGACCCGGAAGCCACTATTGATCTGCGTAAGGGCTTGCCGCCGGTTCGTGCCGCCTGGATTGCCGAACGGGGCGATGTAGAGCAACTGGACGGCTACACCTCCGAATTCACCCGCCGCCGCATGAAAGACCCTCAGCTTGATCCCCTTCGGTTTATGGACGAGCGAAAGCCACTGCGCGCCAAGCCCGGACGAAACGTATCCCAGATGCACTATGCTCGCCAGGGCATCATTACACCGGAGATGGAATACGTTGCCATCCGGGAAAACATGAAACTGCAGGAAGCCCGGGCCAACGGCTTGCTGGCGGACCAGCACCCCGGCCAGTCCTTCGGTGCTAACCTGCCGCCTGAAATCACTCCCGAGTTTGTTCGGGACGAAGTGGCCCGCGGCCGAGCCATCATTCCCGCCAACATCAACCACCCGGAAACCGAGCCGATGATCATCGGTCGCAACTTTTTGGTGAAAATCAACGGCAACATCGGCAACTCGGCGGTGACCTCGTCCATCGAAGACGAAGTAGAAAAACTGACCTGGGGGATCCGCTGGGGTTCCGATACGGTGATGGACCTGTCTACCGGCAAGAACATCCACGAAACCCGCGAATGGATCATCCGCAACTCCCCGGTTCCCATCGGCACCGTGCCTATCTATCAGGCGCTGGAAAAGGTGGGCGGCGTTGCGGAAGACCTGACCTGGGAAATCTTCCGGGACACCCTGGTCGAACAAGCCGAGCAAGGCGTGGATTACTTCACCATCCACGCGGGTGTTCGTTTACACCACGTGCCCCTCACCGCCAAACGCACCACCGGCATCGTTTCCCGGGGTGGTTCCATCATGGCCAAGTGGTGCCTGGCGCACCACAAAGAAAGCTTCCTGTATGAGCATTTCGAAGACATCTGCGAAATCATGAAAGCCTACGATGTCTCTTTCAGCCTTGGCGACGGCCTGCGCCCCGGCTCCATCGCCGACGCCAACGACGCAGCCCAGTTCGGCGAACTGGAAACCCTGGGTGAGCTGACCAAAATTGCCTGGAAACACGACGTCCAGTGCATGATCGAAGGCCCCGGCCACGTGCCCATGCACCTGATCAAAGAAAACATGGATAAGCAGCTGGAATGCTGCGACGAGGCGCCGTTCTACACCCTCGGCCCGTTGACCACGGATATTGCCCCGGGCTATGACCACATCACCTCCGGCATCGGCGCGGCGATGATCGGCTGGTATGGCTGCGCCATGCTCTGCTACGTCACCCCGAAAGAGCATCTGGGCCTGCCCAACAAAGACGACGTAAAAACCGGCATCATCACCTACAAAATCGCCGCCCACGCTGCCGATCTCGCCAAAGGCCACCCAGGCGCCCAGATCCGCGACAACGCGCTGTCCAAGGCCCGCTTCGAGTTCCGCTGGGAAGACCAGTTCAACCTCGGCCTGGACCCGGACACCGCCCGCGCCTACCACGACGAAACCCTTCCCAAGGAATCGGCCAAGGTGGCGCATTTCTGCTCCATGTGCGGGCCTAAGTTCTGCTCCATGAAGATCTCCCAGGAAGTCCGGGACTACGCGGCAGAGCAAGGCATTGATGAGGTATCGGCGATTGACGCCGGTATGCAGGCGAAATCGCGGGAATTCGTGGAATCAGGCAGCAAGATCTACGACAAGGTCTGACCCGCATCTGCATGCTTCCGCCATAGCGTGAATCCGAGCCTGGCGGGGTGTTAACTTGCACCCCGCCGTGGCTCCGGCTATCGTTCAAGGCCGAATGTGCAACCGGAAGCAGTAATGCCAAAACCATTCCAGTTCAACGCCAGTGATGTCAAAGTTGAAATGCGCGAAACTGTGTTCCAGGGCTTCTTCCGCATGGACAAACTCTGGCTGACACATCCGCGCTTCGATGGCCGCGACATGCCCGTTTTTAGCCGGGAACTGTTCATCCGAGGTGATGCCACCTGCGTGCTGCCATACGATCCGGGGCGCGACGAGGTTGTACTTCTGGAGCAGTTTCGTCTGGGTGCGCTCGGCCGTAATCAGTCCCCCTGGTTACTGGAGCTTGTTGCTGGTATGAATGAGGATGGTGAGAGCCCGGAAGAGGTGGCTCAGCGAGAAGGTCAGGAAGAGGCTGGGCTGAGTTTCAGTCGCCTGGACAAGATCTGCGATTACCTGGTGTCCCCAGGCGGTACCACGGAAATGATCCACCTGTATTGCGGTCAGATCAGCACCGCCGAGGCTGGTGGTGTTTTCGGTATGGAACATGAGCACGAGGACATTCTCAGCCACGTGGTGTCAGCGGATGAATGCTTTGCCATGATTGCTGATGGCCGCATCAATAACGCCGCCGCGATTATTGCCATCCAGTGGCTGCAACTGAACCGGGAGCGTTTGCGGCGGGAGTGGCAAGCATGACGGAGTGGGTAAAACGGCCCAGGCAGTATGTGCCGGACCTGCGCCAGTTGGGGGCACTCTGCGACGGCAACTATCAGCGCCTGCGCAAGCTGCGCCAGCTTGAGGTGGATGGCAAGCCCGTATGTGAGTTCGAACTGCACCGGGAGAACCAGTACCTGGGCCGGGTGCGGATTGAAGTACTGCAGACGGCCAGATTCACCGAAACCCTGTTGCTGGAACAAGTTCACAATAGTGGTCGGTGGCTGAATAACCCGCGGATGACAGTGCGCGTATACCACGACGCCCTGATGGCCGAAGTAATCAGCTGCTACCGGCAGCGACAGATTGCGCCCGTGAATGACTATCCGAACCGGTTTATGCATCACCCGGATGAAAAGGTTCAGGTGAACGGCTTCCTGGCCGATTGGCTGGACTACTGCCTGCGTTTCGGGCACCTGCCGATGGAGCATGCAGCCTGGTCGGCGGGCGAAGGCATCGATTGAAAGACATCATCTCTGCACGGTTTCTCAGTTCGCCGAAAGTCTATAAAGCCGGTTGTCGGACCTGTGGCAGAGTTGTCAAATACTGCAAAATATAGCGTGCCGCTGGTCAGAATGTGATCCACCTTCCATTCGTGAACAATCAATCTGAACTAAGCCATCGTACACTTGTCTGGATTATCAACTGCTTGCAGAAAACAGAACAGGCCTGGCATGACCAAACCCACAACGGCGCGCCCACTCAATGTGTTGCAGCTTACCGATCCGCACCTGATGGCGTCTGCGGATGGCGCCTTGCTGGGAGTCAACACCCGTGACAGCCTGGCGGCGGTGATTGACGAAGTGCTTCGCAATCACGGCCAGCCCGACCTGATTCTTGCCACCGGAGATCTCACCCAGGATGCATCGCCGGAGGCGTATCGCTATTTCGCTGAACAACTGAAGGCGTTTGATTGCCCCTCGCTCTGGATTGCTGGCAATCATGACGATTCCGCGCTCTTATCTTCCATTGCGGCGGAGTCCGGCTCTGATCAGAAACAATGGATCCAGGGCGGCTGGCAGTTTGTCATGCTCGATTCCTCGGTACACAGCAAGGTGTTTGGAGAGCTTTCGGCCGATGAGCTGAGTTTTCTCGACAGGGCTTTGTCCGAGCAACCAGAGATGCCTGCTGTGGTTAGCCTGCACCACCACCCGGTGGATATCGGCTCAGACTGGATGGAAAAAATCGGGCTCAAAAACCGGGACGCCTTCTGGCAGGTGATTGACCGGCATCCGCAGGTTCGTGTGGTGCTATGGGGCCATATCCATCAAGAGCTTGAACAGCAGCGCAATGGTGCTTGTCTGCTGGCTACACCCTCCACCTGCATCCAGTTTGCCACAGGATCCAGCGACTTTGCCGTGGAGCCTTTGGCCCCCGGCTATCGCTGGCTGGAACTTGACCCCTCGGGATGCTTCAAAACGGAAGTCCGCCGAGCGGACAGTTTCGAGTTTGACCTGGATGAGAAGAGTACCGGGTACTGATTCGGGCCTGACTGAAGGCAGATCACGGTTTACGTTGACGGCTTTGATAATATGACAACCCTGTGAAGGGGATTTCACAGGGAAGATCAGCACCCGTCAACGGATGACACACAATGAAAATCATACAACCTCAGGATCTGCAGGCTGCAGATCTGCCAGGGCTGGAATCGCCCTTCTTTGCCTTAGAGAAAGCCCGCAGTTTTATTCAGAACGACCCCAACCTGAACCTTGAGCGTCTGCTTGGACGGCCGGCAACTTACGGTCTGGGAGCACGTGCGTTTAAGGAACAGCGCAATACGCATATCGAAAATGTCCTCCGGGAAATACGGGATGGGCGACTTCTTCTGGTTTTTGACAGTATTGATGGAGCACCATCCTCACCCGTCGTGCGTTGGCGTGAGGGGGAGAGAGGCGAGGGTCGTTGGCAAGTGACAGAGGCCGGAGTCGATCCCGAAATCATCGCCGGAGTAAACGCTCTGAATCAGCACGGTATTACTCCGGGAGATTTGAGTGCTCAGGGCAGTATGGGTGTGGGAAGCCTGCCTTCAGGCTCTTTCGCCATGGAGTATCGTCTTAAACAGCGCGAGCAGGCTTTGCGGCAAGACGTTCAACCCGGCGGCGCAGCCAGTTTATTTTCGAATAACGTCTTGCCTGTGTCTTCATTGACCAAGACGACCGAATCTTCCACCACCGAAGCACCTCCGGAAATCCATCTCGAAATCGGCATCTTTACTGATGGCACCCTCAACAATGCTGAAAACTCCAGGGAACTGGAGGAGCGCGTGGCGACCGAGTGCGTTGAGGCCTTTGAGCGCGGCGATATTTCCCTGGAGGAGTGTGAGTATCGATTGTCTCTGGCAATGGGTGGGAGTTATGCCAATGCGCCGAGTAATGTGGCGAAGCTACGGGATTTATACGGAACTTCCGTGAAAGCTGGCCACAACGGAAGCCATCACAGGTTTTGGGTCTACACGCCAGGGATAGGGACCAAAACGGGCCAGGCTGATTCATTGGTGGGATCCGTCTCGGGTATGGGCGAGACGGGAATCGTTAGTCAGACTGAGCGGGCATGCAAAGAAATCGCGTTGCAGATCGGATCCAGAGAGCTGGGCAGCACTATCACATCAGTCACTTTTGATTTGTTTGGATTTAGTCGTGGTGCTGCAGCCGCGAGGCATATTGCGTATGAGATAACTCGTGGAGCTGGAGGTGCGCTCGGCCGAGCGTTTGTAAAAGAGCGTCTAGCTTGGCCAGAAAGTATTTCTATACGCTTTGTTGGTTTGTTCGATACTGTCGCAGCAGTTATTAATCCTGCGGCATTAGATTTTCGGCCTGATAACGAACGAAATGCTCCAGTGAATGTTTACCTAGACCCATCGAATGTTCAACAAGCGGTGCATTTGGTGGCTGAAGATGAATGCCGAGAAAACTTTGCTTTGAATAGTCTGAGAGATGAAGACGGAGCATTGCCTGCAAACTTCACGGAAATCAGTTTGCCTGGCGCGCACTCGGACATCGGTGGTGGATATCCAGGTAGTCAGCGTGAAGATGTGTTAGTCAGCCCCTTCCATTTGATTCCATCTGAGCGGAACCGATGGCCGGAACAAACTATAGAGTGGGACAGCCTTGAGGCATTGATGGTGAATAAACGGTCCGAAGGATGGGTGGGCCGTTACAGTCTGCCCGTGCCAAAATCGGGCGAACATGCTCCTTTACCTCGAAGTCTGAAAGATGATGGCCCGGCAGAGCTCAGCGTCTATAAGGAAATATCTTCTCATCCAGCGCCTGACGGTCGAGTTGAGCTTGCCCTGCGGATGGTTCGACAGATACTTGGAGGGTACTCCAGAGTTCCTTTGCAAATAATGCATGGGCTCGCGTCGAAGGCTGGGGTGCCATTTTTCGATTTCGATAGCAGCGAAGAAACACGAGTGCCAAGGGAGCTGGTGTCTATTGCGGAAGATATGCTGGCGCAAATTACTGCCGGTGCTGAGAAGGTCTCCCTAGCACCTGATCAACGGGATTTGATCCGGCAACGGTATACTCACTATTCCGCCCACTATAACCCGCTCAAAACCGGGCTGTTTGGAGCGACAGCAACACTGCGCTTCGGACGAAATTTTAGTCCCAATGCTCCAGAGGCATCTGGCCAACGCACAATCTATCCGAATCGTTGAAAGGTTTGAATTATGGAGTCATTGATGAGAATGATTGTTGTTGTATTCAGCCTCGCTCTCGCCGGATGTGCCTCTTCCATAAAGGAAAATCAGCATTGGAGTATCCGTGCTGCAGCACCAGACCGTTATGATGCGTGGTTGATAAATGCACATCTTGAGAAGCCGGGCGTACGGAGTTGGCGAGCACCCCTGGGTGGGCAGGTAGGTTGTTGTTGGAGTGGTGCTGGCGGTCCAGTGGGCTCAGGTGGGGAGATGAATCCCTTCCCCAGTCTGATCGCCCTTCATTGGTTTTCATTTGCAGAGCAAAAATTCTATTTCTCGTTGATTCGTGTTCCGGAGGGTCTTCAAGACAAGATGCGTAAGCCAGCCGCACACTCATATCCGGACGGAACAACCGGCTTGAGGCCTCGGAGCTCACTGGTACTTGGGCTGGCCCCCGGCGGCCAGGTCGTAATGTGGATGATGAGCCAGCGAAGTAACGCAGTGGAGGTGATGCGTGTATCAGCCACTGAGGTTGATGGTGACCCCGATGACTTTGCCAGTGCCACAGCATCTTATCTGGAAGAGCATGGCGATTACCTGGAAGAGCATGGCCTGCAGCTCGACAAGTGGTAGTCGCACCGCTAAATCTGCGGGTGCGTTTTCCTGGCCGCACCCGCAGATTGCAGTTTGTAAAATCTAGTTTCTGAGCTCCCTCGCTGCCGCCACCATGGTTTCCAGTGCCGGCGTCACTTCTTCCCATTTCCGCGTTTTCAGGCCGCAGTCCGGGTTAATCCACAGCCGTTCTGCGGGGATACGTTCAGCCGCCAGAGTCATCAGGTTGATGATGTGTTCCTTGTCCGGAATGTTGGGCGAATGAATGTCGTATACGCCCGGTCCAATGTCGTTGGGGTATTCAAAGCTCCGGAAAGCATCCAGCAGTTCCATGTCTGACCGTGAGGTCTCGATGGTGATGACATCGGCATCCATACGGGCAATGGCTTCGATGATGTCGTTGAACTCCGAGTAGCACATATGGGTATGGATCTGGGTGCTGTCATCCACGCCGTTGGCGGCGATGCGGAAGCTGTTGATCGCCCACTCCAGATACGTTGCCCAGTCCGACTGTCTCAGCGGCAGGCCCTCGCGCAGAGCGGCTTCGTCGATCTGGATGATGTTCACGCCGGCTTGTTCCAGATCCTGAACCTCCTCGCGAATCGCCAGGGCCAGTTGCAGGCAGGAATCCTTGCGAGGCTGATCATCCCGCACGAAAGACCAGTTCAGAATCGTCACCGGGCCGGTCAGCATCCCTTTCACTGGTTTGTCCGTCAGCGACTGGGCATAGCGGATCCATTCCACGGTCATGGCCTGGGGTCGGCGGATATCGCCAAACAGAATCGGCGGTTTCACGCAGCGCGAACCGTAAGACTGAACCCAGCCGAAGCGCGTGAAGGCATAGCCGTCCAGTTGCTCGCCAAAGTATTCCACCATGTCGTTACGTTCCGGTTCGCCGTGTACCAGAACATCCAGTCCGAGCTTTTCCTGCGCTTCCACGCAGCGAACAATTTCTGCTCGCATTTGTTCGATGTAAGCCTGTTCGCTCAGCTCGCCCTTACGGAATTGCAGCCGCGCCTGTCGAATCTCGCGGGTTTGTGGGAAAGATCCGATAGTCGTGGTCGGGAAGGCGGGCAGGTTTAGTCTCTCCCGCTGGCGGGCGATTCGCTGAGGGTAGGGGCTCTGGCGATTGCCAAGCTCAGATGTGGCGGCTGCAACGGCCTTTCGAACCTCCGGATTGGTCACGCGATGGGAGTTTCGGCGGCTATCAATGGCCAATTGATTGTCTGCCAGCTCGGCGCGCACGCTGCTGCGGCCCTCGTTCAGTGCTCTGGCAAGAATCTGCAGTTCGTCGAGTTTCTGAACCGCAAACGCCAGCCAGTTGCGGATGTCGCTATCAAGCTCCTGTTCCCGGGAGAGGTCGACAGGGACATGCAGGAGCGAGCAGGACGGTGCCAGCCACAGACGTTGGCCCAGTTTTTCGTTCAGGGGCTCCAACCAGCCCAGAGTGCTGTTCAGATCCGATTTCCAGATGTTGCGACCATTGACCACCCCGAGCGAAAGCACCTTGTGGCTAGGTAGCCAGTCCGCCACGCGACTGACTTCAGCCGGGGCGCTGATAGCATCAATGTGCAGGCCTGCAACGGGCAATTCGCACGCCAGTTGAAGATTGTCCCTGAGCTCGCCGAAATAGGTGGCTAATAGCAGTTTCGGGCGGTTCGCTTTGAGCTGGTGGTAAGCCAGGTTAAAGGCATAACGCCAGTTGGCGTCCAGATCCGTGACCAGCGCAGGTTCGTCAATCTGAACCCATTCCGCACCGGCATCCGCCAGGGCTTCCAGGAGTTGGGAGTACACCGGTAGCAGGCGCTCCAGCAAATCCAGAGGATTGCTTCCATCCGAGCTTTTTCCCAGCCAGAGATAGGTCACCGGGCCAATAATCACGGGTTTTGCGTTGAGTCCCTGTTTCCGTGCTTCGGACAGTTGTGTTAACAGTCGTTCCGGATTGAGTTCAAAGTGAGTGTCAGCTGTCAGCTCCGGCACAATATAGTGGTAGTTGGTGTCAAACCACTTGGTCATCTCGCCAGCGGCAGTGGCGCAGCAGGGGCTATCATTGGCACCCCGGCCACGTGCGGCACGGAAGTAAGCGTCCAGCTCCGAGCATTCTTTGCTGGCGGCCCGGATGGGGAGGTTTCCCAGAGTGACGGACATATCCAGCACCTGGTCGTAAAGGGAAAAATCGCCCACCGGCACGTAATCCAGCCCGGCCTGTTGCTGCCAGTGGCGCCTGCGCAGATCGGCCGCCGTGATGGCCAGGTCCTGTTCGTTTTGCCGGCCGCCCCAGTAATCCTCCAGTGCAAATTTCAGTTCCCGCTGACTACCGATACGTGGGAAGCCGAGGTTGTGTGTGGTTGCCATGATCGAATCCTTGAATCCTGTGTGTTGACTGAGTCCTCAAGATTAGGTGGGCTTTTCCATGAATAAAAATGGTATTATTTCACCGAATCATGAAAATAATTCACGGAGAGGGCATGGTCGAACGGCACCACCTGGAGATTGTGCGAGCTGTGGAGCGCCAGGGCTCCCTGACGGCGGCAGCGGAACAGCTGCACCTCACCCAGTCGGCGCTGTCCCACGCTATTCGTAAGCTGGAGCAACAACTGGGTACGTCGGTCTGGCTCCGCGAGGGGCGCCAGTTGCGTTTTACCCAAGCTGGCGTTCAGTTGCTGGCATTGGCCAACCGGTTGCTGCCGCAGTTTGAACACGCTGAGATGCAGATTCACCAGATTGCCCGGGGCCAGCGCGGCAGCTTGCGAGTGGGTATGGAGTGTCATCCCTGCTATCAATGGCTTTTGAAAGTAGTAGGTCCTTACTTGCAGCAGTGGCCAGACGTCGATGTAGATGTGAAACAGGAGTTTCAGTTCGGTGGCATGGGTGCGCTGTTTGGTCATGACATCGACTTGCTCGTCACCCCTGACCCGTTGCATAAGCCAGGCGTGAGTTTTGCTCCTGTGTTTGATTACGAGCAGGTGTTGGTAGTACCGGATGATCATTCACTGGCCGGTGAAAAATGGGTAGAACCCCATCATCTAGAAAAAGAAACCCTGATCACTTATCCGGTAGCCGTGGAGCGTCTGGACATCTTCACACGGTTTTTCCTGCCCGCTCATACCGCACCGGCCCGCCACAAGACCATTGAAACCACCGATATCATGTTGCAGATGGTTGCCGCCGGGCGCGGGGTAAGTGCGCTACCACGCTGGCTGGTGGATGAATATGCCCGCACTATGCCCATCAGAGCCCTGAAACTGGGGCAGAAGGGTATGCCAAAACAGATTTTTCTGGGTTTCCGGGAGCGGGACGAGGCGGTGGATTACCTGAACGCGTTCGTGAAGCTGGCCCGCAGCATTCGCTGGAACTAATCTCTTCGGTTAAACTGCGCGGAAAATTATTACAGGACACACAAATCATGAGTGAAATCCCTTCTGATCTGAAGTACATCGAAACTCACCAGTGGGTGCGCGTGGATGCCGACGGCACAGCCACCGTGGGCATCACCGATTTCGCCCAGGAGCAGCTGGGCGACGTGGTCTACATCGGCGTGCCGGAAATGGGCGCAACCGTAAACGGCGGCGAAGAAGCTGGCGTGGCGGAATCCGTGAAATCCGCCTCAGACGTATTCAGTCCGGTAACCGGCGAGGTCATTGAGATCAACGAAAAGCTCGAAGACGAGCCGGAAATTGTGAACGAAGACCCCTACGGAGATGGCTGGATGTTCAAGGTAAAGCTGGCCGACGAAGGCGAGCTGGAAGGCCTCATGGATGCGGCTGCCTACGCTGAACATGTGGCCGCTGAGGAATAACTGTTGATGGATTTTCCCGTTCTCTACCTGCGCAAAGGCGCAGAACGTCGTCTCCGGGCCGGTCATTTGTGGGTGTACAGCAACGAGGTGGATACCCGCCGCAGCCCGCTGACGGAGTTTCAGCCCGGCGCGCAGGTGCAGGTTCGGGCATCGAACGACAAACCGATGGGGGTGGCGTTTGTGAACCCCCATGCCCTGATCTGCGGCCGGTTGATCAGTCGTGATGCCGCTCACGGCATGACGCCCAAGCGGCTGACCGATCGCATGGAGGCGGCACTGAGTCTGCGGGAACGATTGTTCGATAAGCCCTTCTATCGTTGGGTATTTGGCGACAGCGATGGTCTGTCTGGCCTGGTGGTAGACCGGTTTGATGATGTCGTCGTAGTGCAGATCTCCACGGCCGGCATGGAACAGATGAAAGACGCCATCGTACGTGCCGTCCAGCGCCTGGCTCATGCCCGCATCATCGTGCTGAAGAACGATGGCAAAATGCGCAAAGTAGAAGGGCTGGATACTTACGTGGAGTTTGCCCACGGTCCGGAAGCCGACACTGTGCTGGTGGAAGAAAACGGCGCCCGCTTTGAAGTGCCCTTGGCGGGCGGCCAGAAAACCGGCTGGTTCTATGACCACCGCATGAATCGCCAGCGCCTGCAGGCCTACGCGCCCGGCAAAAAAGTTCTCGATGTATTCAGTTACGTGGGCGGTTGGGGCATTCAGGCCGCTTGCGCTGGCGCATCCCAAGTGACCTGTGTGGATGCATCCTCAGCCGCTGTAGATGCGGTACACCACAACGCCAAACTGAATGGGCTGGAAAACGTGGATACCATTGAAGGCGATGCCTTTGATGCCCTGAAAGCCCTGGCGGACGAAAAGGAAAAATTCGACATCGTGGTGCTGGACCCTCCTGCCTTGATCCCGCGCCGCCGGGACCAGAAAGCCGGTGAGCAGGCCTATGCCCGGTTGAATCAATTGGGGCTCCGGCTGCTGGAGCGTGACGGACTACTGGTGTCGGCCTCCTGTTCCATGCACCTTTCCCAGGAAAAGCTGATCGATATTATTCGTAGCAGCGGCCGCAAGATCGACCGGTTTGTGCAGTTGCTGGAACAGGGTCACCAGGCGCCGGATCATCCGATCGTACCGGGCATTCCGGAGACGGACTATATCAAGTCCTGCTTTGTGCGGTCGTTGACTGGATTTCTGTGAGTTGCCAGACCCGATAAAAGCTTAGGCCTTGGGTAGGGAGGGTTCTTCCGGGATCGTCAAAATCATGGATGATTTTGTCGAGCGTACATGGATGTATTCACAGCGTATCCCGGAAGAACCCTCCCTGCCCCAGGCCGGTCCGGTAGCACCAGCCCAGATCAATCCCGCAAAGACATCACCGCCCAGCCATTCTCAATTGCCGTTTTCTCCAGGGTAGGGTCCGGGTCCACCGCCACGGGATTGTCCACCTTCCGCAACAGCGGCAAATCATTGTGGGAGTCGCTGTAGAACCAGGCACCTTCGAGGCTCTCACCGTGGGCAGTCAGCCAGTCATTCAGCCGCTCCACCTTGCCCTCCTGAAAACTCGGTGTGCCCGCCACTTCACCCGTGAATTTCCCGTTCACCAGCTCTGGCTCAGTGGCAATCAAATGATCCACTCCCAGCATTTCGGCGATAGGTTCGGTAATAAAACGGCTGGTTGCCGTAATGATCATCAGCGTATGGCCCCGCTCGCGATGATCCGCGAGTAACTTCACCGCCTTGTCCAGCATCATCGGCTGCACCTTCTTGGCCATGAAAGCAGCCCGCCAGCCTTCAAGCTCTTCCAGATTGTGGCGGGTGAGGGGGGCCAGGACAAAGCGCTGGTAATGGAAAACATCCAGCTCTCCATTCAGATATTCCTGATAGAAGCGGTCGTTG
>NZ_DIHV01000132.1:20896-21133 GCF_002420325.1 Marinobacter sp. UBA5687 | reverse complement strand
GTCCGTGGTCTGCTTGACCGCTTCATAGGTCAGGGTGCCGGAACGGGATACGATACCAACCTTACCCTTCTTGTGGATATGGCCAGGCATGATGCCGATCTTGCACTCGTCCGGAGTGATCACGCCCGGGCAGTTCGGGCCGATCATGCGAACGCCTTTACGATCAACGTATTCTTTGGCATACAGCATGTCGATGGTCGGAATACCTTCAGTGATACAAACGATCAGCTGAATACC
>NZ_DIHV01000132.1:0-20498 GCF_002420325.1 Marinobacter sp. UBA5687 | reverse complement strand
TCTACTGCTTCACGTACGGTGTTGAACACCGGCAGACCCAGATGCTCAGTGCCGCCCTTACCGGGGCTGACACCGCCTACCATCTTGGTGCCATAGGCAATGGCCTGCTCAGAGTGGAAGGTACCCTGTGCGCCGGTAAAGCCCTGGCAGATAACCTTGGTGTCTTTGTTGATCAGGATGCTCATTATTTACCCCCTGCGGCTTTAACGACTTGCTCTGCGGCGTCCGCCAGGCTGGTGGCGGCGATGATGTTCAGGCCACTTTCGGCGAGTACCTTGGTACCCAGCTCCGCGTTGTTGCCTTCCAGACGAACCACAACAGGTACTTTAACGCCGACTTCTTTAACCGCACCGATGATACCCTCTGCGATCATGTCGCAGCGAACGATACCACCGAAGATGTTAACCAGAACGGCCTGTACCGCGTCGTCAGACAGGATGATCTTGAACGCTTCGGATACGCGCTCTTTGGTTGCGCCGCCGCCTACGTCCAGGAAGTTGGCAGGCTGGCCACCGGACAGCTTGATGATGTCCATGGTGCCCATGGCCAGGCCAGCACCGTTAACCATGCAGCCGATGTTGCCTTCCAGCGCAACATAGTTGAGCTCCCACTTGGCCGCTTCCGCTTCCCGGGAGTCTTCCTGGGAGGGATCGTGCATCTCGTGGATTTTCTTCTGACGGTACAGTGCGTTGCCGTCTACACCTACTTTGGCGTCGAGGCAGTGCAGGTCACCAGCCGGGGTGATCACCAGCGGGTTGATCTCAACCAGAGCCAGGTCGCACTCTTCAAACAGTTTGGCCAGGCCCAGGAAAATCTTGGTGAACTGACCGATCTGCTTGCCTTCCAGGCCAAGCTTGAATGCCAGTTCACGACCCTGGTACGGCTGCGCGCCGACCAGCGGATCAATTTCGGCTTTCAGGATCTTTTCCGGAGTTTCTTCGGCAACCTTCTCGATTTCCACGCCACCTTCAGTGGAGGCCATGAAAACGATACGACGGGAACCACGGTCTACCACAGCGCCCAGGTAAAGTTCCTGATCGATGTCGGTGAGGGATTCAACCAGAATCTTGCTGACTGGCTGGCCGTTTTCGTCGGTCTGGTAGGTAACCAGGTTCTTACCCAGCCACTTTTCGGCGAATTCACGGATCTCTTCTTTGCTCTTGACCAGCTTTACACCGCCGGCCTTGCCGCGACCACCGGCGTGAACCTGGGCTTTCACTACCCAGCCGTCACCGCCGATTTCGTCTGCCGCTGCTACGGCTTCCTTGGGAGTATCGCAGGCAATGCCTTTGGATACGGGCAGGCCGTACTCAGCGAACAGCTGCTTGCCCTGATATTCGTGCAAATTCATAGTTAATGTCCCGTCTATTGATGGAGGATAACCACGTACGGAAATGAACCCGTCAGTGCACCGCCATTGGTGCAGCTGGAACGAATTCGTTCTGGCAGGCCAGGGATCGCCTCGGCCTGCCGGTCACGCATGCGAAAAGCCGCCGTTATGATGGCAGCGGGGCGCCCCAGTTGGCGCCCCGTATTCCGACAATGCGTTACTTCTTCTTGCGACGGTTGGCGACGTGAATCGCACCGCCAGCAACGGCCAGGGCCGCTTCGTGCACAGACTCGGACAGAGTCGGGTGCGCGAAACAGGTCAGAGCCAGATCTTCTGCACTGGAACCGAATTCCATGGCGATCACGCCCTGGGCAACGATTTCAGACGCCTGCGGACCCACCACGTGGAAGCCAAGAATACGGTCGGTCTTCGCATCTGCGATGATCTTGACCATACCGGAAGCCGCATTGGCTGCCATGGCACGACCATTCGCCGCAAACGGGAAGGTTCCGACGTTGTATTCTTCGCCTTCAGCTTTCAGCTGCTCTTCGGTCTTGCCGACCCAGGCAACCTCAGGGAAGGTATAGATGACATTCGGTATGCAGTCGTAATTGACCTGAGGCTTATGCCCGGCAATACGCTCAGCAACCATCACGCCCTCTTCAGACGCTTTGTGGGCCAGCATTGGACCACGAACCACATCACCGATGGCCCAGACACCCGGTGCTTCGGTCTTGCAGTTGTCGTCTACGAAAATAAAGCCCCGCTCATCCATGGTCACGCCGGAGTCTTCAGCCAGTGCACCATCGGTGTACGGACGACGGCCAACAGCCACGATCAGCTTGTCAAACTTGGCGTCTTGCTTGCCCTTGGAGTCTTCGTAGCTGACGTTAACCAGCTTGCGTTTGACCTCCGCGCCAGTCATGCGGGCGCCCATCACGATGTTCAGGCCCTGCTTCTGGAACTGCTTCAAAGCATCCTTGGCACACTGCTGGTCAACCGCCGGCAGGAAGCTGTCCTGCGCTTCGATCACGGTTACTTCTGAACCCAGGCGGGCCCAGACGCTACCCAGCTCAAGGCCAATAACACCGGCACCGATCACACCAAGGCGCTTGGGCACTTCGGTAAACTCCAACGCACCTTCGGAATCGACGATGTACTCACCGTCGAACGGCGCCGGCGGAATCTCGATCGGCCGGGAACCGGTGGCGATGATCACGTTGTCGGCTTCGTAGGTCTTGGTTTTGCCATCCTTGTCGGTGACTTCCACCTTACGACCGGCCAACAGCTTGCCGTGGCCGTGGATCGAGGTGACGCCATTGGCCTTGAACAGGCCAGCAATGCCACCGGTCAGCTGCTTAACGATACCAGCCTTGCGCTCCATCATCTTGGCAACGTCGATTTTCACGTCCTTGGCCAGGATGCCCATGGAATCGTAATCGTGGCTGGCTTCCTCAAACTTGTGAGTCACTTCCAGCAGGGCCTTGGACGGGATACAGCCTACGTTCAGACAGGTGCCACCGAGCACCTGGCTCTTACCGTCTTTACCAGTCCAGGACTCTACACAGGCGGTCTTGAGACCCAGCTGAGCGGCTTTAATGGCAGCAACGTAACCACCTGGGCCTGCACCAATGACAATAACGTCGAACTTATCGGACATAATCTTTCCTGTTATCGAATTCGTTGAGTGTCAGATTACACATCCAGCAGGATACGTGCCGGGTCTTCCAGCATTTCCTTGATGGCCACCAGGAACTGCACCGCTTCCTTGCCATCGATCATACGGTGATCGTATGACAGCGCCAGGTACATCATTGGCAGAATCTCAACCTTGCCATTTACCGCCATGGGGCGCTCCTGGATCTTGTGCATACCCAGAATGGCAGTCTGGGGCGGATTCAGGATCGGCGTGGAAATCAGAGACCCGAAAATACCACCGTTGGTGATGGTGAAGGTGCCACCGGTCATATCTTCAATGGCCAGTTTGCCTTCCTTCGCCTTGGTACCGTACTCGACGATCTTCTTCTCGATGTCGGCCAGACCCATAGCGTCGGTGTCACGCAGAACCGGTACCACCAGGCCACGGTCGGTGGATACCGCCACACCTACGTCCTGGTAACCGTGGTACACCATGTCGTTGCCATCAATGGAGGCGTTTACTGCCGGGAAGCGCTTCAAAGCTTCGGTAGCCGCTTTGGTGAAAAACGACATGAAGCCCAGCTTGATGCCGTGGCGCTTCACGAAGCTGTCCTGGTACTGCTTGCGCAGTTCCATGATCGGCGCCATGTTCACCTCGTTAAAGGTGGTCAGCATGGCTGCTGTCTGCTGGGCATCAACCAGACGCTTGGCGATGCTGGCACGCAGGCGGGTCATCGGAACCCGCTTCTCGGCGCGCTCGCCCTGGGCAACGTTCACCTCAGGCATCGCTGCCGGCTTGGAGGCAGCCGCTCCACCGGAAGATTTGTTGCTGTCCACGTAGTTCTGAACGTCTTCCTTGGTAACACGGCCGTCTTTACCGGTGCCCTTTACCGCGCTCGGGTCAACGTTGTTTTCTTCGGCCAGCTTGCGGGCAGCCGGGCTCAGAATGGCATCACCGGAAGCAGCTTCGGATTTCTCCTCGGCTTTCGGTGCTTCGGCTTTCGCTTCAGACTTGCTCTCGGCCGGCTTGGATTCACCTGCTGCGCCTTCCTTGAACTTGCCGATGACCTCACCGCTTTCCACGGTGTCGCCTTCGTTCTTGAGAACTTCTTCGATCACACCATCCGCCGGCGCAACCACTTCGAGCACAACCTTGTCGGTTTCGATATCGACAATCAGCTCGTCACGGGAACAGGCCTCACCCGGCTGCTTGTGCCAGGTCGCGACGGTGCCTTCGGCAACCGACTCAGGGAAAACGGGGGCTTTAATCTCTGTTGACATTACGGATCCTTAGTTCGGTAGCTCGTCAGATTTCAAACGCGTCGTTAACCAGTTTCTTCTGCTCTTCAATGTGAACAGACATGTGTCCACAGGCAGGAGCAGCAGAAGCCTCACGACCGGCATACTGGAGATATAGCTTGGGATTCAGGCGCTGCAGTGCGTTCCGCATGTGATGCTGACTGCAATACCAGGCTCCCTGGTTCATCGGCTCTTCCTGACACCAGACCACATGCTTGAGCTTGCTGTACTGGCTCAGCAGTTCGTCCAGGTCATCGCTCGGGAACGGGTACAATTGTTCGATACGAACAATCGCGACATCGTCCCGCTCATCCGCCTTCTTCTTCTCCAGAAGATCATAGTAGACCTTGCCACTGCAGAGGATCAGGCGAGTCACTTTTTTCGGATCGGACGGCTCTTTCTCCGGCAGAATTGTCTGGAATGTGCCGGATGTCAGGTCGTCCAGACCCGAAATGGCTTCCTTATGGCGCAGCAGGCTCTTGGGCGTAATGGCAACCAACGGCTTGCGCAACGGACGCTTCACCTGCCGACGCAACATGTGGAATACCTGAGACGGTGTAGTCGGCACACAGACCTGAATATTGTGTTCGGCACACAGCTGCAGGAAACGCTCCAGACGGGCGGAACTGTGTTCCGGCCCCTGCCCTTCATAACCGTGTGGCAGCAGCAGTGTCAGGCCACACAGTCGACCCCACTTATGCTCACCACTGGTCAGGAACTGATCAATCACCACCTGGGCACCGTTGGCGAAGTCACCAAACTGGGCTTCCCAGACAATCAGCGCGTTCGGCGTCGTGGTGGAATAACCGTATTCGAACGCCATCACCGCTTCTTCAGACAGCAGTGAGTCATAGATGTCGAACTTCGGCTGATCGTCTTTCAGATTCTGCAGGGAAATATGAGTAGACCCATCTTTCTGGTTATGCAGAACAGCATGACGGTGCGAGAAGGTGCCCCGGCCCACGTCCTGACCAGTCAGGCGGATCGGGTGGCCTTCGTTCAGCAAAGTGGCATAGGCCATCATTTCGCCGTAGCCCCAGTTCAGGGACAGCGCGCCAGCCGTCATCTTCTCGCGATCATTAACAATCTTGGAAACCTGGCGCTGTATGCTGAACCCTTCCGGCACTTCAGTCAGCTTCTTGCCCAGTTTCTGGACGGTTTTCAGCGCAACGCTGGTCTTGCACTTCGCTGTCCACTCATGGCCCAGATACGGAGCCCAGTCCACGTAAAGCTCTTTGTTAGGCTCTTTAACCAGGGACTTGACCACGTGATCACCCTTGTCCAGGGCGTCCCGGTAATCAGTCTCCATCTGCTTGGCTTCATCTTCGGTGATCACACCGGCTTCAACCAGCTGATCCGCGTAGATCGCACGAGTGGTCTTCAGCTTGCGGATCTTGTCGTACATCAGCGGCTGGGTCGCTGCCGGCTCATCCGCCTCGTTGTGGCCACGACGACGGTAGCAAACCAGATCAATCACTACATCGCGCTTGAATTCGTTGCGGTAGTCCATCGCCATCTGGGTGGCAAACATCACCGCTTCAGGATCGTCGGCGTTCACATGCAGAATCGGCGCCTGAACCATCTTGGCAACGTCGGTGCAATACTCGGTGGAACGAGCATCTTCCTGTTTGCTGGTGGTGAAGCCAACCTGGTTGTTGATCACGATGTGGATGGTACCGCCAACACCAAAGCCCCGGGTCTGGGACATCTGGAAGGTTTCCATCACTACGCCCTGCCCGGCAAACGCAGCGTCGCCGTGCATCACAATGGGTACCACGGTACTGCCATCGGTATCGCCACGACGGTCCTGACGGGCGCGGACCGAGCCTTCCACTACCGGGGATACGATTTCCAGGTGAGACGGGTTGAAGGCCATGGCCAGGTGAACCTCGCCACCTGGCGTCATCACGTTTGAGGAGAAGCCCTGGTGGTATTTCACGTCGCCGGAGCCGGAATCCGCGAGCTTCTTGCCCTCGAATTCATCAAACAGTTCTTTCGGATTTTTGCCCAGGGTGTTGACCAGCACGTTCAGTCGACCGCGGTGGGCCATGCCCAGCACGATCTCTTTGGCACCATAGGAGCCCGCACGCTGAATCAGCTCGTCCAGGCAGGGGATCAGACTTTCACCGCCCTCGAGACCAAAACGCTTGACGCCCGGATAACGGGAACCCAGGTATTTTTCCAGCCCTTCAGCAGCCGTCAGGCGCTCAAGGATATGCTTGCGGGTTTCGGTCTCGTATTCCGGACGGGAACGAACAGGCTCCATACGTTGCTGGAACCAACGCTTGATGCGCGTGTCTACCACATGCATGTATTCAGCGCCGATGCTCTCGCAGTAAGTCTGGCGCAGGCCCTGAACAATATCGCCGAGTTTCATGCTCTCGGAACCAAAGTTCAGAGAGCCGGTCTGGAACTCCAGATCAAGATCGGATTCGCCCAATTCGTGGAATCGCGGGTCCAGATCTTCTACCTGAGGACGTTGCCAGACACCCAGAGGATCAAGCTTTGCTTCCTGGTGACCGCGGAAACGAAAAGCGTTGATCAGCTGCAGAACACGGATCTGCTTTTTATCAGCGTCGGACGTAGCACTGGCAGGCACGCCATTGGTCGCCAGAAAACGCTGATTGCGGGAGATGTGCTCAAACTGCTCGCGGATGGTGGAGTGAACGATGTCGCGGCCCTGATAGCCATCGACGCTCGGGAGTTTGTCGAAGTAACTCCGCCACTCTTCTGGAACTGCGTTGGGGTCTGTCAGGTAGGTTTCAAAAAGCTGTTCAACATAGGCAAGATTGCCACCCTGCAGGTGGGAAGTCTGCCATAACTGCTCCATGATGCTTTCGTGCATTTTGAATAGCTCACCTTGGGCTGGTGCGGGGGAGCCAGTATGGTCGGCCAGGGGTAATTCTCAGTCAATACGGGTTATTACGGCATGACTTTGGCCACCACACCCGGCAAGGATGTTTTCCGTCCCCAGTGATTTTTATACTCAGCAATACTGTCCGGTGACTGGATAAGCGCACCGAAACAGCGTGCATAAGTTTGCACCCCGGTAAGACTTTTGACTATAAGCCTTTGGTTGAAGGCCCCGCATATAGCGAGGCCTTCAGGGGTACTAACTGGTGTCAGAATACCAGTATAGCTGGTGCTGCGAATTTTGCCGGTCAGGTGGCTCTTTGCAGCAACAGGTTCCGGATATGGCCAATTGCCTTTGTGGGGTTCAGGCCCTTCGGACACACACTGACACAGTTCATGATGCCACGGCAGCGGAACACGCTGAACGGATCGTCCAGGTTCGCCAAACGCTCTGCCTGGGCGGTATCACGGCTGTCGGCCAGGAAGCGATAAGCTTGCAACAGACCAGACGGACCGATGAACTTGTCCGGATTCCACCAGAAAGACGGGCAAGCGGTAGAGCAGCAGGCACAGAGAATACACTCGTACAGGCCGTCCAGCTTCTCACGATCTTCCGGAGACTGCAGACGCTCGATGGCTGGCGCAGGGTTGTCATTCACAAGGTACGGCATCACTTTTTCGTACTGCTTGTAGAACAGACCCATATCAACCACCAGATCACGAATGACCGGAAGACCAGGCAGCGGGCGCAAAACCAGCTTGTTGTTCTTGACCACATCGGAAACCGGTGTGATGCAAGCCAGGCCGTTCTTGCCATTCATGTTCATACCATCTGAGCCGCAAACGCCCTCACGACAGGAACGGCGAAATGCGACAGTCGGGTCCTTTTCCTTGGCCAGCGCCAAAACATCCAGAACCATCAGATCTTTGCCTTCCGGCAACTCAATCTCAACGTCCTGCATGTAAGGGGCGTTGTCAGTTTCCGGGTTATAACGGTACAGACTTACCAACATTTTCAGGATACCCCCTTAGTAGGTCCGGATCTTCGGCTCGAAGGTCGGAACCGTTTTCGGTGCAAAGTTCACGTCACGCTTGCCAACGCGCTTGTCCAGCGGGAAGTACATGGAGTGCTTCAGCCAGTTCTCGTCGTCACGCTCGGTGAAATCGTTACGGGCATGGGCACCGCGACTTTCTTTACGCTCAATCGCAGACTTGGCGGTCGCATAGGCAACTTCGTACAGGTTGTCCAGTTCCAGCGCTTCGATACGGGCGGTGTTGAATGCCTTGCTGGTATCAGTCAGCTTGGTCTTGCGAACCCGCTCACCGATTTCTTCCAGCAGCTTCAGCCCCTTCTCCATGCTTTCGCCGTCACGGAACACGCCGAAGTAGAGCTGCATGCAGTTCTGCAGGTCTTTACGAACCTGAGCCACATCCTCACCCTCACTTGCACTGTCCAGACGCTCCAGACGAGCCATGGCACGCTTGATGTCTTCGTCGCTTGCGCCGTCGACCTCGAAACCACCACGCAGCTGCTCCTCAATGTGCAGACCAGCCGCACGACCAAATACCACCAGATCCAGCAGAGAGTTGCCACCCAGACGGTTGGCACCGTGTACAGACACACAAGCGGCTTCACCGCAGGCAAACAGGCCCGGAATCGGCTTGTCATTGCCGTTTTCATCCTGAGTCAACGCCTGACCACCAACGTTGGTCGGAATGCCGCCCATCATGTAGTGACAGGTCGGAACCACAGGCACGGGCTCTTTGACCGGATCAACGTGAGCAAAGGTACGGGACAGCTCACAGATACCCGGCAGACGCAGGTTCAGGGTTTCTTCGCCCAGGTGATCCAGCTTCAGCAGTACGTGATCCTTGTCGGGACCACAGCCGCGGCCTTCCAGAATTTCCAGAACCATGGAGCGGGCAACAACGTCACGACCAGCAAGGTCTTTGGCGTTCGGAGCATAACGCTCCATGAAACGCTCACCTTCGGAGTTGATCAGGTAACCACCCTCACCCCGGCAACCCTCAGTTACCAGCACACCGGCACCGTGGATACCGGTCGGGTGGAACTGCCACATTTCCATGTCCTGAACCGGGAAGCCGGCACGCAGGGCCATACCGATACCGTCACCGGTGTTGATCAGGGCATTGGTGGTTGACGCATAGATACGACCGGCGCCACCGGTTGCCAGAACGGTCGCCTTGGCCTTGATGTAGCAGACTTCACCGGTCTCAATTTCGATACCGACAACACCGACCACTTCATCTTTACTGTTCTTGACCAGGTCCACGGCGTACCACTCGTTCAGGAACGAAGTGCCGCCTTTGAGGTTAGCCTGGTATAGCGTGTGCAGCAGAGCATGACCGGTACGGTCGGCTGCGGCACAGGTACGGGCAGCCTGACCGCCCTTACCGTAGTCCTTGGACTGACCACCGAACGGACGCTGATAGATACGACCCTGCTCGGTACGGGAGAACGGGAGGCCCATGTGCTCGAGCTCGAACACTGCCTGCGGACCGACGGAGCACATATACTCAATCGCGTCCTGGTCACCGATGTAGTCAGAACCTTTCACAGTGTCGTACATGTGCCAGCGCCAATCGTCGTTGGGATCAGCGCTTGCGATCGCACAGGTAATGCCGCCCTGGGCGGATACCGTGTGCGAACGGGTCGGAAATACTTTCGTGATACACGCGGTATCGAGACCGGATTCGGTCAGCTGGAGGGCGGCTCGCATACCGGCACCGCCACCACCGATAACAATCGCGTCGAACGACATGGTCTTGATGTTAGCCATCGATTAAAGCCCCCAAAGAATCTGAATGCCCCACACGACATATACAAACATTACGAGCACACAGGCTGCCTGAAGCAGAAAACGCGGCATCGCGGATTTGATGTAGTCGGTAGAAACTGTCCACAAGCCAACCCACGCGTGCCCGGCAATGGACAGCAGCGCAAGCAGACTGAAGATCTTGAACCATCCCTGAGCAAACAATGCAGACCACGCCTGGTAGTCAACATCGGTGGTCACAAAGAAGCCAAGCAGGAACAGCGTGTACAGAGCTAATACGTAGGCTGTTACGCGCTGGATGATCCAGTCCTGAATACCGTTACGACCAATATTCGTTACACTGTTCATGCCCATACCCAGACTCCTGCCAGAACGATGAGAACAACGGAAACCGCAATCGTGGCTTTCGCGGCGAGGCGCCCGCTTTCAAGCTCTTCGCCAATACCAGCGTCCATCAACAGGTGTTTGATACCTGCAACCAGGTGGTACAGCAGAGCAGACAGGATGCCCCAGATGATCAGCTTCGCCAGGAAGCTGTCCAGCAGCTCATTCACCCGGTTAAAGCCATCTTCTCCGGAAAGGGAGAGATCCAGGCCGTACATCAGGAAGGCAACACCTACGAAGATGATGATGCCGCTGATGCGATGCAGGATCGAAGTAATGGCTGGCAGCGGGAAATGAAACTTGCCGAGATCGAGATTTACTGGTCGTTTGCTATTCACAGCGCTCTCACACTCTCTCTTGGTTCCGCGGGACCGCAAAACGGTGGCGGATGGTTGGTATGTTGGGACCGGAGAATCGGTACGATACCGATAACCGATTGGTTCAGGAGGGCGGATGACTACCCGGTAGCTTGCTATACTCAAGCCCATAAGCCGGTTCATCCCCGATTCCGGGCTACGGATTATAAGGAGACACCCCGGTAATTACAAACTTGCAATCGCCCTCCAGGCCTTGCAGATTGCAGCCTCTACCCATCTATAAGGCTTATTGACAAAACCAATTTCCGCCCCAGGGGCCCGATATTCCGGATATCCCTCATTTACAAACGGGAAGAAATTTGCCGTTTTCTCCGCGAGTGCATTGACAAAAAAAGCTGACGCCCTATATTTTGCCGCCAGTTTTGCGATAATACGCGCTTTCTGGCGCATCTACACATGCAGAAAAGCTGTTATAGCTAATCAGACAGGAGAGCACCATGACCGACAGGAAAGCCACGCTCTCGGTGGGAGATAAGTCCATTGAGCTACCGGTTTATTCCGGCACCGTCGGCCCTGACGTTATTGACGTACGCGGCCTGGTACAGGAAGGCGTTTTCACTTACGACCCCGGATTTGTATCCACCGCAGCCTGCGAATCGGCCATCACATACATCGATGGCGCCAACGGTGTGTTGCTGCACCGCGGCTACCCCATTGACCAGCTGGCCGAGCACTCCGACTTCCTGGAAGTCTGCTACCTGCTGCTGAACGGCGAACTGCCCAGCGAAGAAGAAAACAAGCGGTTCCACGACACCATCAAAAACCACACCATGCTGCACGACCAGATGCGCAACTTCTTCAACGGCTTCCGCCGTGACGCGCATCCAATGGCCATCATGTGTGGCGTTGTGGGCGCGCTGTCTGCGTTCTATCACGACCAGATGGACGTTTCCGATCCCAAGCAACGTGAAATTACCGGCCATCGCCTGATCGCGAAAATGCCGACCATTGCGGCATGGTGCTACAAGTATTCCATGGGACAGCCGTTCATGTATCCACGGAACGACCTGTCCTACGCAGAGAACTTCCTGCACATGATGTTTGGCACTCCGTGCGAAGAGTACAAGCCAAATCCTGTTCTGGCCAACGCCATGGACAAGATCTTCATTCTGCACGCTGACCACGAACAGAACGCGTCCACCTCCACCGTTCGCCTTGCAGGCTCTACCGGCGCCAACCCATACGCCTGTATTGCGTCCGGCATTGCCGCACTCTGGGGCCCGGCTCACGGCGGCGCGAACGAAGCGGTACTGGACATGCTGGCCGAGATTGGCGACGAGTCCAACATCGAGAAGTTCATTGCCAAGGCAAAAGACAAGGACGATCCGTTCCGCCTGATGGGCTTCGGCCACCGGGTTTACAAGAACTTCGATCCACGCGCCAAGGTCATGGCTCAGACTGCCCACGAAGTATTGAGCGAACTCGGTCTGGAAAACGATCCGCTGCTAAAAATTGCCCAGCGCCTGGAAAAGATCGCCCTGGAAGACGAGTACTTCGTTCAGCGCCAGCTGTATCCGAACGTCGACTTCTACTCCGGCATCATCCTGAAGGCCATCGGTATTCCGACCTCCATGTTTACTGTTATCTTCGCCATGTCCCGTACCATCGGCTGGTTCTCCCACTGGAACGAAATGGTCAGCGGTGCCAACCGTATCGGCCGTCCGCGCCAGCTGTACACCGGCTCGCCGAAGCGGGATTACCCGAAGAAGTAAGCACACCGCTTGCCTTCAACCAGAAAAAAGCCGCTGACTTCAGCGGCTTTTTTTATTTCCCGGTCAGTCTTTCGCCATGCTAACGACAGTCCGCCGGCAGTAGTTTTTCAACAGCGTTCTGACCATAGCAACTCCAGAATAACCCGTTATCGGCGACCTCCGGCTCCAGAACGATGTATTCCGACTCTCCGGTTTCATCAACCCCCATCTCAATGCCGATCACACCACCGTCATAGACATCGATAGTATAGTTTTCGCCAGAGCCCCCGAAGGTACCGCCATAACCAAGCTCCGCCATCGAGCTCGGCCAGGCCTGGTGTTCACTGACATAGGCATCGACAGAATCCGTAACCCCCAAGCCTTCCAGGTAAGCATCCTGATAACGACTTCTCTCTACGTATTCCTGATACTGAGGAATCGCAACAGCGGCCAGTATGCCGACAATGGCCACCATCACGAGCAAGGACGCAGCCCCTCCCCCAACCCCGAGCCTCGGGACGAACAGAGCGAAAAACCAGGCTAACTTGCTCCGCCCCGGGTGAGATACTTCACGCCCTTCCGACAGGGCAATGGCCGCTGCCATTCGCTTGGTGAGCCAGGGGTAGTCTCCCGTTATTTCGTTGAAGGACATCCAGAAGCCGTTGGTCACAGCCACTTGCCCTACAAATGCGTCCACGTTGATGGTTTGCCAGCGGGTATCGCCAGCAGCGATTGCTGCCAGCGCTGCCTTGATGTCCTCCGGTGACTGACAGCAGGCTACACCGTAGCGATCACACGTGTATTCTTCGGCACGCCGCAACGCCGGCCCGATTACAGGCAGCCAGGCAGCGGGTGCCAGCACCGGCCCCCAGGAAAGATGGCGCCGGTGAATATGACCCAACTCATGACCGATGTAGAAATCAATAGCGTCCGGGCGCTCTTCCAACGCATCAACAACATCAGTGAACAGCACAACAAAATGCCGTCCAAGAAACTTGGTCGCAAGTGCATTGAAAAAGTCCGTCCGCAGGAGGTAGGCTTCCGGCACCTCCTTTACCCCAACCTTTTCGCAACAACTAATAAGCCGGTCATAGAGATCCGGATATTGCTCGCGACTGATTCGCACCCCAGACCCCTTCAGGTGTGAGATGAAAGCCGAATGGGCAAAGAGAAAGAACACGTACCCCACCAACAGATACAGCAATACAATACCGAGCGTCCCCAGTATCAGAGCCAGCCAGATGGCCACAGCAAGCACCGCCGTCACCAGCAGCAACGGTTTTTCATGTTTGTATACCAGATTCATTCACTTCCCTCACGAATAAACTACAGGCGGCATCACGGCCTCCCCCATTCGCTGAACAACAAGGATAAGAAGCACCGGGAGACCCGAAAACTGGTTTCTCACGGCCTGTAAGCATCCATGCGGCTAGCCTGCTAAGTATAAGAAGGCCTGGAAGCGCCTGCTATCGTATGCGCCTGAAATAGGCAGATAGTTTACCGGTCTGTGATTAGCGTCATGCCTGCATTGAGCATTCTGTGAGCCCAGACCAATGGATACCCCGCGAACGGTCGAAAAGGGTTTCAATCCTTTCGGCTCGATTTCATAATCAAAGCACACTGACACTCACCGACTGGAGTAAATCAATGACAACAACGGTAGCGTTTATTGGCCTGGGCGTAATGGGTTATCCCATGGCGGGGCATTTGGCAAACGCAGGACTTTCTGTCCGTGTCTGGAACCGGTCTGGCGAGAAGGCAACACAATGGGCGTCAGAACATTCAGGCGCCGCCTGTGATTCGATCGCGCTCGCTGTCAGAGACGCAGATTTTGTCATAACCTGTGTTGGCGCTGACAAAGATCTGATCGAAGTATTTGAAGGCGACGAGGGAATCATCGCAAACGCTCCAGAGGGCGCCATCCTGATTGACCACACGACGGCATCTGCGGGGATTGCCGAACGCCTGGCCGAGTCCGCTGGCGCCCGCAAACAGGCTTTTATCGATGCGCCGGTTTCGGGTGGTCAGCAAGGCGCCCAGAATGGCGCACTCACCATCATGTGTGGCGGCGCCGAGCAGGCGTTCGAAAAAGCCAGGCCGGTCATGGCGCACTACGCTCGTGCGCTCAACCTGATGGGCCCGGCGGGCAGCGGGCAGAAAACCAAGATGGTGAACCAGATTGCCATTGCCGGGTTGGTTCAGGGGCTTTCAGAGGCGCTGCACTTTGCCGAACAGGCAGAGCTGGATGTACGCAAAGTGGTGGATGTCATTTCCAAAGGCGCGGCGCAGTCCTGGCAGATGGAAAACCGTTCAGGAACCATGATTGACGGTGAGTTCGATCACGGGTTTGCGGTTGACTGGATGCGGAAGGATCTGGGGATCTGCCTGGAGGAGGCAAGAAAAGTGAATGCGTCGCTGCCGGTTACCGCACTGGTAGACCAGTTCTACGCGGATGTGCAATCCATGGGCGGGCGGCGCTGGGACACATCGTCTCTCATACAGAGACTACGCAAGTTCCGTTAACGCGCCAGCGTATACGAGAATAACACACCCTCGCCTTCTCAAAGGCGGGGGTGCGCCCCCATCTGGCCTACTTTTTCTTGTCTCGCGGTACCCAGCGACCATTTTCATACCACGCTGACCACCCCGTCGCCTTGCCGTCTTTCTCCGACATGACGTACTGCTCTTTTGATTTTCGGCTGTAACGGATCACCGTCGGATTGCCTTCGGGGTCCTTTTCCGGGGCATCCATCAGATAATCGTATTTCGGGTCGATTTCCTTTCGGTGCGGTTTGATCTCCATCACCAGTGGCGGCCGGGTTTCCCGATTTTTCGGGAATTTACTGGCCGCCAGAAACAGGCCGGAAGCGCCATCACGCAGTACGTAGGTATCGTCCACCTTATCGCACTTGAGCTCTGGCATCGGCACCGGGTCCATCTTGGGGGGTGCCGGCTCACCATTTTTCAGCAACTTACGGGTGTTCTTGCATTCGCTGTTGGTACAACCGAAGTACTTGCCGAATCGGCCGGTCTTGAGCTGCATCTCGGAGCCACACTTGTCACATTCCAGCGTCGGCCCATCGTAACCTTTGATACGGAACGTACCCTCTTCAACCTCGTATCCTGAGCAGTCCGGATTGTTACCACACACGTGTAGCTTGCGCTTCTCGTCGATCAGGTAGCTGTCCATGGCCGTTCCGCATTTCGGACAGCGGCGCTTTTTCCGGAGCAGTCGGGTTTCGCCTTCCCCTTCCACGTCGTCGTCAGCGCTCACCACTTCGTCACCAGACACCAGGTTAATGGTGGTCTTACAGCGCTCCTTGGGTGGCAGCGAATAGCCGGAGCAGCCCAGGAACACCCCGGTACTGGCCACCCGGATCTGCATATTCCGGCCACAGCTCGGGCACGGTATATCGGTTTCCGTAGGAGTATTCGCGCGCATACCGCCATCCGTCTTTTCAGCGCTTTCCAGCTGATTACGGAATTTGGCGTAGAAGTCATTCAGCACTTTTTTCCACTGAACCTCGCCCTCGGCGATCTCGTCCAGCTCATCTTCGAGGCGCGCGGTGAAATCGTAATCCATCAGATTCGGGAAGGATTCCGCCAGTCGCTCGGTAACGATTTCGCCCATCTTCTCCGCGTAGAAGCGGCGATTCTGAAGCTTTACGTAGCCCCGATCCTGAATAGTAGAAATGATGGACGCATAAGTGGACGGCCGGCCGATCCCCTGCTTTTCGAGCTCTTTGACCAGGCTGGCTTCGGTGTACCGGGGCGCCGGCTTGGTAAAATGCTGGGTCGGATCCAGTTTCTTGAGATCCAGGGGCTGATCCACCTTGATATCCGGCAATGCCACGTCTTCATCTTTCTTGGAGGACTGCGGCGCAGCCTTCAGGAAGCCGTCAAACTTGACGATTCGACCCCGGGTGCGCAGCTCGTAGTCGCCGTTGGCCACCACAATAGAGGTACTCAGGAATTCGGCATCTGCCATCTGACAGGCAATAAACTGGCGCCAGATCAGGTCGTAGAGCTTCTCTGCGTCTTTTTCCAGGCCGGTAATATCCGTTGGCCTGCGAGCAACATCGGTCGGGCGAATCGCTTCGTGAGCTTCCTGGGCGCCCTCCTTGCTGCCATAGACCCGCGGCTTCTCAGGCAGATAACGTTCGCCAAACTGCTTCTGGACGAAGTCACGACAGCTGGATACGGCATCCTGGCTCAGATTGGTGGAATCCGTACGCATGTAGGTAATGAAACCGGCCTCGTACAATCGCTGGGCCAGCATCATGGTTTTCTTGACGCTGAAACCCATGCGGTTACTGGCCGCCTGCTGCAGCGTGGAGGTAATAAATGGCGCGGATGGGCGAGACCGGGTCGGCTTGTCTTCGCGCTTGGCCACCTTGAAGCCGCCAGCCTTGAGCCGCTCAACGTGCTCCTTGCTCTGAACTTCGTTGACAGGGCGGTAGGGCTTGTCGTTATAGCGGGTTACTTCGAACCGGACCGGGTCTTTGGTGCGTTCTGCAGCCAGGTCTGCATGCAATTGCCAGAACTCTTCCGGCACAAACTTACGGATCTCCCGCTCCCGTTCCACAATCAGTCGTACGGCGACGGATTGCACACGGCCCGCAGACAGACCGCGGGCAATCTTTGCCCACAACAGCGGCGAGACCATATAACCCACAACGCGGTCCAGGAACCGTCGGGCCTGCTGAGCGTTAACCCGGTTGTTATCGAGGTTGCCCGGATCCTTGAAAGCTTCCTGAATCGCCCGTTTGGTAATCTCGTTGAACACCACACGACGGTATTTGTCCGGCTCGCCGCCAATGGTCTCCTGAAGATGCCAGGCAATCGCCTCCCCTTCTCTATCCAAATCCGTTGCCAGATAGATGTGGTCGGCAGACTTGGCCAAACGCTTGAGCTCGCTGACCACCTTTTCCTTGCCAGGCAGAATCTCGTAACGGGCGCTCCAGTCATGGTCGGGATCAACACCCATGCGGGCTACCAGTTGCTCCCGGGCCTTACGCTTCTTGTGCTCGGCCTTCTCGTCCGGGCTCATCTTGCGCGTGGCCGCCGCCTGTTTCGCCCGTTCTTTTGGGTCTGACTGGCTGCCGCTGCCACTTACGGGCAGGTCGCGGATGTGGCCAACACTGGACTTCACGATAAAATCCGAGCCCAGGTACTTGTTGATGGTCTTCGCTTTCGCTGGCGACTCGACAATAACGAGACTTTTACCCATATCGGAGATCTGTATCCTTGGCGATCAATCGGTCAATATCTGAACAGAACCGTAAACTCGCATAAAAATCAGGCAACTGGAAAACACAAAGGCTGCCATTCTGTATAGGCTCACTGTTTTACAGGGTCAAGATTGGCAAGACAACCCATTCTTTGATTTCAATCAGCCTTTTTTCCGGGTTCCGTCGCATTTTGCGCGTCCGGAAACAGGAAGGCCCGGCATATGCCGGGCCTCCTGACTGAGCTCACTAATCAGATACTCCTGATCAGATACGCTCCCACACAGTGGCAATGCCCTGACCAAGACCGATACACATGGTGGATACACCAAGCTTACCGCCTTTGGCCTGCATGATATTCAGCAGTGTGGTGGAGATACGGGCACCGGAGCAGCCCAGCGGATGGCCAAGAGCAATCGCGCCGCCGTTCAGGTTCACCTTCTCTTCCATGACGCCCAGCAGTTTCAGGTCTTTCAGAACCGGCAGGGACTGGCCAGCAAAGGCCTCGTTCAGTTCCCAGAAGTCGATATCTTCAACTTTCAGGCCTGCACGCTTCAGGGCCTTCTTGGTGGCCGGTACCGGGCCGTAACCCATGATCGCGGGATCGCAACCAGCCACGGCCATGCTGCGGATCTTGGCAATCGGGGTCAGACCCAGAGCTTCTGCCCGCTCGGCGGACATCAGCACCATGGCAGACGCACCATCGGTCAACTGGGAAGAGGTACCGGCAGTCACCGTACCATTTTTCGGATCGAACGCCGGGCGCAGCTGGCCAAGGGACTCAGCTGTGGTTTCCGGACGAATGGTCTCGTCTTCTTCGATCAGCTTCACAAAGCCGTTTTCGTCGTGGCCTTCAATCGGAACGATTTCGTTCTTGAAGCGGCCTTCCTGGGTGGCCTCGTGGGCCAGGCGATGGGAACGGGCGCCGAACTCGTCCTGCTGCTCACGGGTGATACCGTGCATCTTGGCCAGCATTTCCGCGGTCAGGCCCATCATGTTGGACGCCTTGGCGGAGTACTTGGAAGCAGCCGGGTTGTGGTCGAAACCTTCGGTCATGGGTACGTGGCCCATGTGCTCAACACCACCGACCAGGAACACATCACCGTTACCAGTCTGGATAGCCTGCGCCGCGGTGTGGATAGCGCTCATGGCGGAACCACACAGACGGTTTACGGTCTGGGCAGCAGACTCGTGCGGGATACGGGTCAGCAGGGAAATCTGCCGCGCCACGTTAAAGCCCTGCTCCTTGGTCTGGTTTACACAGCCCCAGATCACATCTTCTACTTCTTTCGGGTCGAGCTTCGGGTTGCGCTCAAACAGTGCTTCAATCAGCGCAGCCGACAAAGTCTCGGCACGTACGTTGCGGAAACAGCCGTTTTTGGCACGACCCATCGGAGTCCGCACGCAATCGACGACGACAACGTCTCTCGGATTAAGGCTCATAGATCTTTCTCCGTTCGGAAATCTCGTTAGGGTTAGCCAAAGAACTTCTTGCCAGTCTTGGCCATTTCACGCAGCTTCTCGGTCGGCGCGTACAGCGGGCCAAGATCTGCGTACTTGTCTGCCAGTTCGACGAACTTGTCGACGCCCATGTCGTCGATGTAGCGCAATGCACCACCACGGAACGGAGGGAAGCCGATACCGTAGATCAGGCCCATGTCTGCATCGGCCGGGTCTTCAACAATGTTGTCTTCCAGGCAGCGAACGGTTTCCAGGCACAGAGGAATCATCATGCGGGCGATGATTTCTTCTTCATCGAAGTCTTTGCTGCCGTCAACCACAGGCTCGATCAGCTTGTAGGTTTCTTCGTCGACAACCTTCTTCGGCTTGCCCTTCTTGTCTTCTTCGTATTTGTAGAAGCCCTTGTCGTTCTTCTGGCCGTAACGGTTGTTCTCGAACATCACGTCAATGGCAGACTTGAAGTCGGCCTTCATGCGCTCGGGGAAACCGTCAGCCATAACTTCGTTGGCGTGTTTGGCGGTATCCATGCCGACAACGTCCAGCAGGTAAGCCGGGCCCATGGGCCAGCCGAACTTTTCCATCACCTTGTCGATCTTCTGGAAATCGGCACCGTCACGTACCAGCGCGGCAAAACCACCGAAGTACGGGAACAGAACACGGTTAACCAAGAAGCCCGGGCAGTCGTTTACGACGATCGGGGTCTTGCCCATCGCTTTGGCGTAGGCAACCGTAGTCGCGATAGCGCGGTCACTGGTCTTCTCGCCACGGATAACCTCAACCAGCGGCATCATGTGCACCGGGTTGAAGAAGTGCATGCCACAGAAGTTCTCCGGACGCTTCAGGTTTTTGGCCAGAAGGTTGATAGAGATAGTGGAGGTGTTGGAGGTAAGAATGGTGTCTTCGCGAACCGCATCTTCAGTTTCACGCAGAACAGCATCTTTCACCTTCGGATTCTCAACAACGGCTTCAACCACCAGGTCGACGTTCTTGAAGTCGCCGTAGTTGAGGGTCGGAGTGATCGCGTTCAGAACGTCACCCATCTGGCCGGCGTCCATCTTGCCCTTGGCAACACGCTTGGACAGCAGCTTCTTGGCTTCATTCAGGCCAAGCTTGATGCCGTCCTGATTGATGTCCTTCATGATGATCGGTGTACCTTTCAGTGCAGACTGGAACGCAACACCGCCACCCATGATTCCGGCACCCAGTACAGCGGCCAGATTCACATCAGAAGCTTCTTTTTCCCAGGCACTGGCTTTCTTCTTCAGGGCCTGGTCGTTCAGGAACAGACCAACCAGACACGCGGCAACATTGGTCTTGGCCATCTTGGCAAAGCCTTTGGCCTCAACCTCAATCGCCTTGTCGCGGGTCATGCCGGCATGCTTCTGCATGGTCTTGATCGCTTCCACCGGCGCCGGGTAGTTCTTGCCAGCCTTGCCGGC
>NZ_DIHV01000066.1:16392-23279 GCF_002420325.1 Marinobacter sp. UBA5687 | reverse complement strand
CCGTCAGCCACTTCAACAAGCCAACCATCCCAATCACATCTGGGGCATGGATTTTGTCTCGGATGCGCTGTTTGATGGCCGCAGGCTACGCCTGCTGACGATCATCGACCTTTTCACCCGGGAGTGCCTTGGCATTGTGGTTGGTCAGAGCCTGAAGGGCCACGATGTTCAAGAAGCCCTGACGGCGATTGCACGGTTTCGAGGTAATCCTGAAGTTCTTAAGACCGATAACGGTTCGGAGTTTGCCGGCAAGGTCATGGATCGCTGGGCCTATGAGCGAAACATCGAAATCGACTTCTCGCGACCGGGCAAGCCTACCGACAATGCGACGGTAGAGTCCTTCAATGGACGACTCCGGCAGGAGTGTCTGAACGAAAACTGGTTCTTGTCACTGGCCGACGCCCGGGAGAAAATCGAAGCATGGAGGGCGTTCTATAACCAAGTCAGACCCCATTCCGCATTGGAGTGGTCCACGCCCTCGGACTACGCCAGGAAACATGCGGTTTCACGAAGAAAACAGAAGCAACTGGAGCCGGATTTTTCCAACTCTGGGTGGACCTAATACGGGGTCAGGGGCACCATCACGCAACAGATAACGGCTATCGTCCCGCGTTTCAGGGGCAGTCGACACAGCACCTTCCAGCTTTCCTTCCAGAACCTGGATGCGCTCACGCAGCTCTTCCAGCTCTGTGTTGCTCTGCGCCTGAGCGGTTACCGAGCCAAGCATCAGCAGAGGTGCACCAGCCAGGGCTACGGCACGGACCAGCGGATGGGTGGCAAAACGGGTTGTTGTTGTCATCTTGAAAAACCTCGCATCGGAGTTGGTTAGCGTCTTTATTGTTAAATCTCCGGGACTGGTACAGACCCTACCGCAACAATTCCGCACAGCGGAATGGTAGGTTATTTGCATTTCATTATGCAGTACCATCTTCCACGCAAATTAATATAGATGAAGAATTTTAGATCAACAAGTCCATTTATCTTTTTGCATGTCTACAACGATGCATTTTTTTGACAGTTGATTCCGTTAGCATTGACATCCACCGTTTGGTTGATGGATCATGGAACAATTCTGCTATGCGGTATACATTTTCGCTAAGAGCACGGTGAGGGTTACCTATGAACATGAATTACACAGCCGAGGAATTGGCTTTCCGCGATGAAGTTCGCGCATTTCTGGATGCCAAGCTGCCTGAAGACATCGCAGCCAAGGTGAAAGGCTTTCGCAAGCTGAGCAAGGAAGACCACCAGCGGTGGCAAAAAATCCTCAGCGAGCAAGGCTGGTACGCCACGCACTGGCCGGAACAGTACGGGGGTGTCAGCTGGACACCGGTCCAGAAGCACATCTGGGATGAAGAGTCCTGCCGTTACGGTGTGCCCCGCTCCATTCCCTTCGGCGTAAATATGGTGGCTCCGGTCATCATCAAGTTCGGCTCCGAAGAACAGAAGCAGCAATACCTGCCCCGGATTCTGAGCGGCGAAGACTGGTGGTGTCAGGGTTATTCCGAGCCAGGCGCGGGTTCTGACCTGGCTTCCCTGAAAACACGGGCTGTGCGCGAAGGCGACCATTACATCGTTAATGGCCAGAAGACCTGGACCACGCTGGGCCAGCACGCCAACATGATCTTCTGCCTGGTACGCACCAACACAGAAGTGAAGGCGCAGGAAGGCATCTCATTCCTGCTGATCGACATGAACACCCCGGGTATTACCGTTCGTCCGATCATCACGCTAGACGGTGAGCATGAAGTTAACGAAGTCTTCTTCGAAGACGTGAAGGTTCCCGTCGAGAACCTGGTGGGTGAAGAAGATAAAGGCTGGACCTACGCCAAGTACCTGCTCACCTACGAGCGTACCGGCCTGGCGGGCATCGGCCTGTCCAAAGCAGCACTGACACACCTCAAGCAGCTGGCCAGCCGTCGGGTGAAGAACGGCAAACCCCTGATTCAGGATCCGACCTTCAGCCAACGTATCGCGCAGGTCGAAATCGACCTGATGGCAGCAGCGATCAGCAACCTGAGAATTGTTGCCTCGGTAGAAGGCGGCGGCGTTCCGGGAGCGGAAAGCTCTATGCTGAAAGTGCGCGGCACCGAGATTCGCCAGGCTATCAACGACCTGGCACGCCGGGCGATCGGACCTTACGCCATTCCGTTTGTTGAAGAAGAGATGGACCAGGCCTATGACGGCGAATTCTTGTCTGACCCGGATGCTGCGCCCCTGGCTGCCCATTACTTCAACAACCGCAAGCTGTCTATTTTCGGTGGATCAAACGAGATCCAGAAGAACATCGTTTCGAAAATGATTCTGGGACTTTAAGGAGGCGACCATGGATTTCCGACTCAACGAAGAGCAGCAAATGCTGCAGGACACCGTGGCTCGTCTGGTTCGCGGTGAGTACAGCTTCGAAAAACGGCTGGAATACAGCGAATCAGAGCTTGGCTTCAGTGAAAGTTTCTGGAAGCAACTGGGCGAACTGGGCCTGATGGCGGTGCCATTCCCCGAGGAACTCGGCGGCTTTGGCGGCACCGGCGTTGAAGTTCAAAGCGTGATGACCGAGCTGGGCCGCGGCCTGTGCATCGAGCCGTACCTTCAATCTGTGGTTCTTGGTGGCGGGCTGATTAGTCAGGCCGGCAATGAAAAGCAGAAAGAACAGTGGCTGGCGGGCATTGCAACAGGCGAAACCCAGCTTGCCGTTGGCCTGCAGGAGCCCCAGAGCTTCTACAACACAAATGACGTAGAAACCACCGCCGAGAAAACCGACAGCGGCTATGTTCTTAACGGCCGCAAAGCGGTCGTAATCGGTGGTCATAGTGCCAACCTGCTGGTGGTTTCTGCTCGCACCTCTGGCAGCAGCCGTGATGCCTCTGGCATCAGCTTGTTTGTCATCGACGCCAACGCTGATGGCCTGGAGCGTCGCAGCTACCCGACTATTGACGGCGCCAAGGGCTGCGACCTGCTCCTGAACAATGTCAAGGTGGGTGCAGACGCTCTGCTGGGAAGCGAAGGCGAAGCGGCCGATGCTATTGAATACCAGGTTGGCCGTGCCATTTCCGCTCTGTGTGGTGAGGCGGTCGGCGTTATGGAAGTCGCCTGTGACCTGACCCTGGACTACCTCAAGCAGCGCAAGCAGTTTGGCGTGCCCATCGGTAAGTTCCAGGTACTTCAGCACCGGATGGCTGACATGATGTCCGAACTGGAGCAGGCTCGTTCAATGGCCATCTTTGCCGCCAGTGTGGCTGATGAGCCTCAGAGCGACGAGCGCCGTCGGGTAATTGCGGCCGCTAAAAACGTAATTAGTCGCAGCGCCCAGTTTATTTCCGAAAAGGGCGTTCAGTCCCACGGAGGTATCGGCATGACCTGGGAATACAACTTTGCCCACTACGCCAAGCGCCTGGTGATGATCAACCACCAACTGGGCGATGATGACTTCCATCTTGAGCGCTATGCCGCTCTGCTGGAAGCCAACTGATACCAAATCAGTGAACCTTGGGTCTGTCTCCACATCAGTCAGGACCCTCTTTCGGGGTGGCCTATGCCACCCTTTTTTTATGCCCCGAATAACCCTGAGCAACCATTCTCTGCGGAGGAACAATCATGATAAAAAACCATCCGGACGAAATGCAGGCTGATCTGAGAAAGGCCGAGTGGAAAGTAAGGACCGAACTGGCTGCCGCCTATCGGCTGGTGGCCCTTTTTGGCTGGGACGACCTGGTGTTTACCCACCTGTCGGCCCGGGTGCCCGGCCCGGAGCACCACTTTCTGATCAATCCCTATGGATTGCTGTTCCATGAAATGACCGCCTCATCCCTGGTGAAAGTCGACCAGGACGGCGAAGTCGTGGAAGCCGGCGGGCTGCGCAGGGTTAACCCGGCGGGGTTTACCATCCACAGCGCCGTACATATGGGGCGCGAAGATGCCGGAGCCGTCATGCACCTGCATGCAGCAGATGGTGTTGCAGTATCAGCCCACCGTGATGGCCTCCAGCCCCTGAGCCAGACCGCCATGCTGTGCCTTGAGCACCTGAGTTACCACGAATATGAAGGCGTAGCGCTCAACCTTGATGAGAGGGAGCGCCTGATACGGGATCTGGGTAACAAATCCATGATGATCTTGCGCAACCACGGCATTCTGACCGTGGGCCGCGATGTGCCGGAAACCTTCACTTACCTCTACTTCCTGATGAAGGCCTGCGAGATACAGGTAAAAGCGCAGAGCTGTGGCCCGGTATATATGCCCGCCCAACAGGCTATCGACACCACGGCGGATCAATCAGGCTCACTCGGCAAGGCAGCAAAGCTTACCTGGCCCGCCCTTCTGAGGCTGCTTGATGCCAGGTCTCCTGGCTACAACGTTTGAGCCCTTCATCAATCCACTATCAGGAAGGTCCTATGATTACTGTTGATATTAATGATCTTGAAGCCTACCAGGGCATGCTTATTGGCCACAGCGCCTGGGTTACCGTGAGTCAGGCAATGATAAATGCCTTTGCCGATGCGACCGGCGACCACCAGTGGATCCATGTGGATATCGAGCGGGCCAACCGCGAATCCCCCTGGAAGAGCCCGGTCGCCCATGGCTACCTGACCGCCTCACTGATACCCAGGCTCAACAGCGAAGTCATCAAGGTGACGGGAACTTCAGCCACCATCAACTACGGCTTGAACAAACTCCGCTTTCCCGCAGCCGTCAAGGCTGGGGCAGATATCCGGTCCAGGGTTGAGCTGGTATCAGTGAGGCGGGTGGATGATCACCGCCTGCTGGCTACTTACCAGACAGTGGTGGAAATCAGACATGAAGATAAGCCGGCCTGTGTCCTGGAAAATCTGGCCATGTACGTGGTCTGAGTTTTCCGGTCAGTGCAAAAAGGCGGCAAGCCCTGAGGGTGGGGGGGGAGCCGCCTTCCTAACTTCCAGTGTTGTGCAAGCTACTTCTGCCACTCCTGCTCCTGAAGTGCCCGCCACATCAGCTTTCCGGTCGGTGATTTTGGCAACTCATCAACAAATTCAATGATGGTTGGCACCTTGTAGGCCGCCATTTGCTCCTTACACCAACTGATGATGTCATCCTTGGTTGTTGTGCTTTCAGCCTCAGGCGTTAGTACAATACAAGCCTTGACCGTTTCACCACGCTTGGGGTCCGGGGCAGAGATAATGCAGACTTCGTGGATGGATGGGTGACGGTACATCAACCCTTCTACCTCAGACGGCCAGACCTTGAAGCCAGACGCGTTGATCATGCGTTTGACCCGATCCACCATGAAGAAGTAACCATCTTCATCGTAGTAACCCAGATCGCCGGTGCGGAAGAAACGCTTACCATCGATTTCGACGAACGAGGCCTCGGTATCCACGGGTCGATTCCAGTAGCCCAGAGTGACCTGAGGCCCGCAGGAAACGATCTCGCCGGTTTCTCCCACGCCTTTTTCTTCAAGTGTGTCGACATCGATAATCCGGCTGTCGACATCAAACACCGGAATGCCCAGACACTGGGGCTTGGGGCTTTTGGTTGGATTGATATGGGTCGCTGCCATGGTTTCAGACAGACCGTAGCCTTCAATGTAATCAAGGCCCGTCAGCTTTTTGAGCTTCTCGGCGACCGCAACCGGCATGGCGGCACCACCACCACCAATCATGTTCAGGCTGCTGATGTCGTACTTGCCCAGATCCGGATTCGACAGGAAGTCCACCGCCATGGTGACGATGTTGGTCCAGCCGGTAACCTTGTAACGCTCAATCAAACGTGCCGCTGTGGTTCTGTCCCAACGGGTCATGATGACAGAAGTGGCACCGCAGAATATGGGACCGTTCATGGAGCCAGTCATGCCGGTTACGTGGAAGAACGGCAGCGTGGATAGCTGAACACTATCCGGAGTGGACAGATTCCAGAATACCCGGTGCACGGCTGTCGCCATCACCGACCGGTGAGTGTGCATGCAGCCCTTGGGTGCCCCGGTGGTACCGGAGCTGTACGGAATAACGGCAAGGTCATCCGGGCCGGCAGTATGTTCACCGGGCTTGTGTCCGGCTTCCAGGGCCGCCTCCCAGGTAACCACTCCCGGTATATCCCTGGACCACGCGGGCGCAGCAACTTCAGCCGGCAACGTCAGGTCGGTTTCCGGATTAATGTAGGTGTTGTAAGACGCAACAATCACTTGTTCCAGGTTGGTCTCACCAATCAACGGCGCGATGAAGCCCGCCAGTTCCTGGCCCGCCATGCAAACCGTGGAGCCGGTATCCGAAATATAGTGCTCAAGCTCCGCCGCGCGGTTCATGGGATTCACAGGAATAACCACGGCATCGGCCCGCAGGATGGCATAGTAGGAGACCACATACTGCGGGGAGTTCTGCATATAAAGCAGGACCCGGTCACCCTTCTTGACCCCCTGGGCCTGCAGGTAACCCGCCATAGTATCGACTTCTCGCTTAAGCCTGGCATAGGTCATGGGCGCATCGTAGAAAACGATGGCATCGTGGTCCGGATAGCGCAGTGCCGAGACTTCCAGGTTGGTGTACAGACTGGTTTTCGGCAGGGTCATGGTTTTGGGCAGATCTTTCGGCCAAACCTTGTAGTGGCGTGTAAACATATTCTTGTTCTCCCCCTGGGTTAATTCAGTCAACCGCTTGAGCGGACAAATCAAAATAATCAACAGCCCCGGGCAAGGGCTCATCATGGCGTAACGGTGAAATGGCAACGGCTTTTTCACGAAGTACGGTCACATCCGCATCCGGCGCCACAATGTGGCGTGAGCTCCGGTCAAAACCAAGCCACCAGTAAGGCAGGCTGCGCGCATCACGGCCTGCGACCAGTGTTGGCTTCTGGATAGAGCCGTTGGACTGCCGACACCATCGGGCTGCGGTAATATCGGCCGCTTCACAGGCTGGAAAGTT
>NZ_DIHV01000066.1:0-16018 GCF_002420325.1 Marinobacter sp. UBA5687 | reverse complement strand
GCAAAGGTTTCCACCGGCGACCAGCGGACGTCGTCCCGGTTCAGGTAGGCCTGGCTCAGCGCAATGGCCGGAATGTTCATGTGGTGTGCACTCAGTACCGCTCCAACGGTACCCGAGTACTGGACCGAATCACTGATATTCGCTCCGCAATTCACACCGGAGAGCACCAGGTCTGGCGGTGTTTCCCCGAACCACTCGGCCAGGGAATACAACACGCAATCGGCCGGTGTGCCTGAAACCGAATAACGATTAGCCCCAACCTGATAAACCCGTAACGGACTGTGAATGGATATGCTCTGGCCAGCCCCGCTGCGGTCATGTTCCGGCGCCACAACCCAAACCTCATCGGCCAACCGCCGGGCAATGGCTTCAAGGATAGCGATACCCGGCGCATTGATGCCGTCATCGTTGGTAATCAGAATTCGATTGGCAATCTTTCCCTGCATCATCGCTTCTCCGCACATGGCTTCCGGCCTTCACAAGCAATCTGCCAGCCGATATCCGCCAGCAGGCTGGCACGCTTGCCAACTTCCAGCGCATTGGCGTTGGCAGCATTGCCATCCAGAGCCCGCGTGTAAACGCCCTGAAGAATGGCCGCCAGCCGGAATAATGAGAACGACAGGAACACGTGCCAGTCATCGATACCGTCCCGGCCGGTTTGCGCGCAGTACCGTGCAATCGTTTCCTGCTCGCTTGGTATACCAAGCTCCTGCAGATCTTCGCCATTCAGGCCACGCATACCGGGCATATCAGCAGGCAGGTGGTATGGCAGGCAGTAATAGGCAAGGTCTGCCAGCGGATGCCCGAGAGTCGACAACTCCCAATCCAGGATCGCGATTACGTCCGGGCGATCCGGTGCCAGCATCAGGTTGCCAAACCGGTAGTCACCGTGGGCAATCGAAGTCTCGTCCCTGGCCGGGAGGTTCTCCGGCAGCCAGGCCATCAGCTTGTCCATGGCCGGCAGGTCATCCGTCCGGGATGCGAGATATTGCTTGCTCCAGCGAGCCACCTGACGGGACACATAACCCTCCGGGCGGCCGTAATCTGCCAGGCCAATAGCGTTGACATCCACAGAGTGCAAAGCTGCCAGCGTGTCGATGGCTGAGTGATGAGCCCTCATTCGCTCTTCACGCTCCAGCTCTTTGAGTGCTGAATGGGAGTGAATCCTGCCTTCCAGAAAATCCATCACGTAGAAGGGAGTGCCAATGACCTCACTGTCTTCACACAGTACGCGAGCATTGGGTACCGGAACGGACGTGTGTTCAGCGAGCGCGCGCATAACGCGGTATTCCCGCTCCACCATGTGAGCCGAAGGCAGCGTCTTTCCCGGGGGCTTCTTCCGCAGTACATAACGCCTGTTGCCGGTATCCAGCAGAAAGGTGGGATTGGATTGCCCGCCCTGAAACTGCTTCACGTCCATCTGGTTACCGAATTCCGGCAATGCCTGCTGAAGCCAGTTGAGCAGGCGGGCTTCATCGAATTTGTGGGCTGGCAGAACCGCTACCAGCTCTGGAGTCATGCTCATGATTATCTCTTGTCGTTATGTTCTGACTACCCCTGGCGCCAGACAGGTGCCCGGCGGCAGGGGTGTTCCGGTTTCCCGGTATCAGCAGATGGTTTCACCACCGTCGGCAACAATCACCTGCCCGGTAATGTAGGCACTGGCCGGGGTCGCGAGGAAAACAGCCAGGCCGGCAATATCGATCGGATCACCGATGCGCCGAAGCGGGGTTTTGTCTTCTGCCCGCTTTACGCGAACCGGGTCTTCCCAAAGCGCTTTGGCAAAATCGGTCTTGATCAGGCCCGGCGCAATGCTGTTTACACGGATACCCTTCGGCCCCCACTCAACGGCCAGGTTGCGCGCCAGGGCAGCTTCTGCCGCCTTGGACACACCGTAAGTGCCGATAGTGGTGTTGCCGCGAATACCGGCAATACTGGACAGCAGCACCACAGAACCTGAGCCTTTTTCGGCCATCTGTGGCAGCACCATATTGGTGAGCCAGAAGGTTCCCTTGACGTTGGTGTCCATGATCTTGTCCCAGGCATCGTCGGTCATTTCCGCGGTCGGACCATACACCGGGTTGGTCGCGGCGTTGCAAACCAGAACGTCGATGGTGCCCCAGGCTTCGTTAGTTTTGTCGACCAGGTTTTGCAGGTCCTCCTTCTTGCCGACGTGGCAAGCGATGGCCATGGCATCAAAGCCCTGGGCCCGCATTTCACTGGCTACCTGTTCACAGGCTTCCGCCTTACGGCTGGAGATCACAACCCGGGCACCACAACGGGCCATTTCTTCGGCAATGGCCCGGCCAATGCCCTTGGTGGAGCCTGTGATAACAGCCACTTTCCCGGTCATATCAAATAATGGATTAGTCATTTCCGAATCCTTATTACTCTGGGTAACAGCTGTTTCAGCGATACTGACGCAATTCAAGTTTGGCGACGGAATCCAGGTGAACCTCATCCGGGCCATCTGCCAGGCGCAGGGTACGGACTTTCGCCCAGGCCGACGCCAGGAAGGTGTCCTGGCTGACGCCAGCACCACCGTGCACTTGTATTGCGCGGTCGATGACCTTCAGAGCCATGCTCGGGGCGATCACCTTGATCATGGCAATTTCCTGACGGGCCACTTTGTTGCCTACGGTATCCATCATATGGGCAGCCTTAAGGGTCATCAGGCGAGCTTGCTCGATGTCGATGCGACTACGGGCAATGTCTTTCCGGATGGAATCAAATTCGGACAGCGGGCGGCCAAAGGCCTCACGGGCATTCGCGCGCTTGCACATAAGTTCAAGGGCCCGCTCGGCGACACCGATGGTGCGCATGCAATGGTGGATACGGCCCGGCCCGAGGCGCCCCTGGGCGATTTCAAAGCCGCGACCTTCACCCAGCAGGATATTACTGACCGGTACACGCACGTTGTCGTAGTGAATCTCGGCGTGGCCGTGCGGCGCATGGTCATAACCGAATACCGTCAGCGGGCGAATCATTTTCACCCCGGGTGCATCCAGCGGCACCAGAATCATCGACTGCTGCTGGTGCTTGGGAGCGGAGGGGTCGGTTTTACCCATAACGATGGCAATCTTGCTGGTGGTGGTCATGGCACCTGAAGACCACCACTTACGACCGTTAATAACGTACTCGTCACCTTCCCGACGAATCTCGCAAGCAATGTTGGTTGCGTCAGAGGAAGCCACATCCGGCTCTGTCATGGAAAAGCAGGATCGGATTTTTCCATCCAGAAGCGGCTTCAGCCACTGCTCCTGCTGTTCCTCGTTTCCGTAACGGGCAATGGTCTCCATGTTGCCGGTGTCCGGCGCGGAGCAGTTGAATACCTCGGGAGCCATCTCGGAACGGCCCATAATCTCGCACAAATGTGCGTACTCGAAGTTTGTCAGGCCGGCCCCCAGGTCACTTTCTGGCAGGAACAGGTTCCACAGCCCGGCAGCCTTCGCTTTTTCTTTCAGCTCTTCAATGATCGGAACCGGTGCCCAACGGTTCTCCGCGGTTGCCACCTGATGGTGATGCTTTTCTTCATTCGGGTAGATATAGGCATTCATGAACTCGGTTAATTCGGCCTGCAGTTTCTTGGCCTTGTCAGACAGCTCGAACATATCCGTTTCCTCTCTGTTCAGTTATTTGCGACTGCTACTAACGCCGGCAATCGCGTTAGCAGGCATTCAGACGGGAACGCCTTCAGGTTTCTCACTACCAGAACGTATCCGGAAAGTGCCCTCACCGATTGCAAGCAGATTGCCCTGCTCGTCGTGAACTTCACCGGTACTGTTAAAAATCCTGCTTCCACCCGCGCGCTTACGACCGGTCACCCGGATTACGCCCCCGGTGCACTGCCCAGTAAACGTGGTGGTCAGCGAAAGCGTAATAGCCTTGCGCATGCGCCCGGGATAGGGGCAGTAAGTGCCGGCCTCGGCCATGACAATATCCAGCAAGGAGGTAAGTACTCCGCCATGGATCACACCACCCAGATTCAGGTGATCGGCCTGGGTTTCCAGCTCGATCACGGCCTCGTCCTCTTCCCACGACACCTGCCGGTAGCCCAGCATGTTGTGAAAACCCGGCAAGTCTTTGCCACCGGTAATGTGCAGACTACTGTTGCTCATCAGACTTTCATTCCAGGCAGGTTGAGGGACGCGGTGTTCCCGCCATCAACGGCCAGGGCCTGGCCGGTAATGTAACTTGCGTGGTCACTGGCGAGAAAAAGGATGGCGGCAGCAATTTCTGCAGGGTCGCCATAACGGCGGAGTTCACAACGGGAGCCAAGTTTGTGGGCTTTTTCGTGTGCCCGGGCATAGTCAAAGACTTTCTGGGTCATACCGGTTTCAACCAGCCCCGGACAAACAGCGTTTACCCGCACGTTGTCCATCCCCAGGTCACAGGCTGCGGTCATGGTCAGATTGATCACGCCGGCCTTTGATGCGCTGTAGGCATTGCCTCCAGCCCCCGAACGAATACCAGCAACCGATGCAGTATTGACAATGCTGCCCTTCTTGCGGGCCTGCATGTGAGGTGCAACGTGCTTTATCGTCAGCATGGTTCCCAGCAGGTTTACAGCGAGCACTTTCTCCCACTCGTCACGACTGTTCTCGGTGACCGGCGGATGGGCTCCGGAAATACTGGCGATACCGGCGATATTGCACAGCACATCAATCTGGCCAAAGGTCTTCATGGTTTCGGCTACCAGGGCAGTTACCGCAGCCTCATCAGCAACATCTGCCACCCGACGCAGCACAGATACACCATCGGCCATCTGATTTTCGGTTTCGAGCAAGCCACCCTCGGCGACATCAACAAGCACAACGGATGCCCCTTCGCGACCCAGCCTGAGTGCGGTTGCCCGCCCGATACCACTTCCGGCCCCGGTGACGATTACCACTCGCTGATCAAATCGCCCCATGAAATTCTCCCCGCTAACATGATTTATTTTTGTGTGTTCTATTTTGCTTTCCAGATAATTTGTCACGCGCAACGGTTATGAGTCAATATAATTGGAAGTTAATTTCATCTAGCAAAACTACAACATCAAAGGATGACAAAATGAAAACGCGATTTGACGAAATGCCCGTATACGCTCCCCCTGACTCCGGCGAAGCCATGGAGGCCATCGGTTTTCGTATTCAGGCCTTTGCCAGCGGACAAGGCGACAAGACCGCAATCATCGACGAAAAGGGAGCACTCAGCTGGGCCGGCCTGCTGCATGAGGTCAACCGCATTGCCAACAGGCTGCGACAGGCCGGCCTTAAAAAAGGCGACTGCGTTGCGGCCTTGTCGGAAAACAGCAGGGAAATGGTGGCCCTATATCTGGGAACCCTGGTGGCGGGTGGTTGCATGGTACCGCTTTCCGGTATGGCCAGCGGCGAATCCCTGGCTCTGATGATTCGTGACTGCGGCTCCAGGTTCCTGTTCGTTTCCCGTAAAAACCTCGATATCTGGGCCGAAGCCAGCCCCCGGGCCGGCCTGAATGACGATGAGGTGATCGGGCTGGACAACGATGCTGCCGGACAGCATTTAAAGGACTGGCTGGGATCGATTCCCGCCGAGCCAGACCCGGCGCCGGTAACACTGAACGATCCGTTCAACATCATTTACAGTTCAGGCACGACCGGAACTCCCAAGGGCATACTCCACGACTACCGGTTCCGCCAGCGGCAAATGGTCAGGATGAGCCGGTTCGGGCTCAACGGTGAAGCCGTTAACCTTGTATCGACACCAATGTACTCCAACACCACCCTGGTATCGGTGCTACCGACCATTTTCTATGGCGGCACCCTCGTGCTGATGGCCAAGTTTGATGCCCGTCGCTTCCTTGAACTGGCAGAACAGCACAAAGTCACCCACGCCATGCTGGTGCCCGTACAGTTTGAGCGCATATTGGCGGTTCCGGACTTCGACCAGTTTGACCTTTCAAGCTTCAAGCTCAAGCTCTGTACCAGTGCGCCGCTCCGGGCCCATGTGATCGCCGAAACCATGAAACGCTGGCCAGGCAATATCCGGGAGGTCTATGGCCTCACAGAAGGCGGCATTTCCACCAGCCTCGACTGCGCTGCCTATCCGGACAAATGGGATACCGTCGGATTGCCCACCGAGGGGGCGGAAGTCCGTGTGATCAGCGAAGATGGCAAGGAGCTGCCTCAGGGTGAGATCGGCGAGATTGTCGGGCGCGCGATTTCCATGATGCGGGGTTACGTAAACCGCCCGGAGCAGACCAGGGAGATGCTGTGGCAAAGCCCCGATGGACTTGCCTTTTATCGCAGCGGCGATATGGGCCGCATTGACGAAGACGGCTTTGTTCATATTCTCGACCGCAGGAAAGACATGATTATTTCCGGCGGTTTCAACATCTACGCCGTAGACCTGGAAAAAGTCGTCCTCAGCCATCCTGCGGTATCCGATGCTGCGGTTATCGGCATACCCAGCAGCCAATGGGGCGAAACTCCCCTCGCTCTGGTGGTAAAGAAATCCGGATGCCAGGAAACAGAAGAGGAAATCCGGGACTGGGCCAACCAGCATCTGGGCAAGACCCAGCGCCTGAGTGCCGTAGAGTTCCGACAGGAACTGCCTCGCTCTACCATTGGCAAAGTCTTGAAGCGGGAGCTAAGAACGCCTTACTGGGAAAACAGCGCCGGTTAACGGCGCTGCATACGATTCAGGGCATCACGGCAGTCATCGGAACGCAAGCGCTCACTGAACACACTGCGCTCCCGCTCCAATGCCTGCTGCACCTGGTCGCGCCATGGCGCCTTCATTAAACGCTTGCTGGCCCGCAATGCGTCTCGGGGCTTTTCTCCCAGCCTGCCCGCCAGGGCCAAGGCCGAATCCACAGCCTGTCCATCATCTACCACCCGGCTTACCAGGCCACACTCACCGGCCTGGGTGCCATCCAGGGTTTCACCAAACAACAGCAATTCAGCAGCCATCCGGGAGCCAAGGTGCAATGGTATGGTCACAGTTGAAGCAGCCTCCGGCACCAATCCCAAATCAACAAAGGCAGTTTTGAACCTGGCCGAGCGCCCCGCAAATACGCTGTCGCAATGGAGCAACATAGTGGTGCCAATACCAATCGCCAACCCTTCCACCGCCGCAATCACCGGAGTATCACAAGCCATCAACTCCTCAATGAAAGCAAGGCCGGCAGAGGGTTTCGGGTTTTCGTCCGTAGCCCGCGCCCGGAAATCATCAAGATCGTTCCCGGCGGTAAACACACCTTCAGCACCCGAGATGACGATGGCATGCACGTGCTGGTCAGAATTTGCCTCCCGCACATAACCTGCAAGCTGCTCATACATACTTCGGTTCAGGGCGTTCTTTTTTTCCGGACGATCTATGACAAGATGGATCGTTTTTTCTTGGCTATATTTCCTGATCATGCATATCTCCTGAGCGTCGCCTCCCCCTCTGAAACAGGAGAAAAACGTCCTATTGCAAATGGCAAATCTTGTGATAAAGTCGAACAACAACAGTTCACGGTGCAGTTCTATATTCTGCACTGCGAAACAAGAGCAATGCAACTATAACAAGTACCGGAGCAAATTTATGAGCTTCCTTGCCACATTCAGAAAAAACCTTACAACCTATGCCTCCGCGTTAACACTGGGTGTATCTGCTGTTATCGCCAGCGCACCTGTATACGCTGAAAAAACCTACACCTGGAAGGTTCAGTCCCACTGGCCAGGCTCCAGCAGCTCCTACCAGGACAGCCTTGGTCGACTGAAGGATGTGATCGAAGAACGCTCTGAAGGCCGGATCAAGCTCCAGCTGTTTGAAGCAGGCGCTATGTTCAAGGCCACAGAAACCTTCAATGCCGTGAGTCGTGGCATTCTGGAAATGGGTACGATTTCTCCCGGTTATGCCCAGGACAAGATGACCCTGGCCGGCATTGCTTCTGGCCTGCCCTTCGCATTCCGAAACGTTTGGGAAGCCGCGTACTTCCACCAGAACATGGGCTTCGAACAAATGCTGCGGGATGAAGCCGCCAAGTCTGGCGTTTACTGGGCAACCGACAAGGTTTACCCGACCGAAATGGTTACCAGCAAACCCATCAACAGCTGGGAGGACTTCACGGGGCTGAAAATCCGTTCCTCCGGTGCGCTTCAGAAGTTCCTGACCGAAGCCGGTGCTTCCGCTTCCTATATCCCGGGCAGTGAACTGTACACCGCACTGGATTCCGGCATTGTAGACGGCGCCCACTGGGGCGCTGCTCAGGGTGCTGCGAGCATGGGCCTGTACGATGTTGCCAAGTACCACGTTCAGCCTGCGCTGAACATTGCCGGCACTGATGTCATCATCGTCAGCCAGAAGGCCTTGGACAAACTTCCTGAAGACCTCCAACAGGTAGTGAAGCAGGCTCTGGATGAGCAATTCTGGATTCGTACCAACCAGTATCTGTACAAAGAGCGTATCGCCCTGGCCAAGGCCGTTGCTGATCAAGGTGTTGAAGTAAACGTGATGCCTGATGATGTTCAGCAGAAGCTTGCCCAGACCGCCCAGGGCATGTGGGATGAAGAAGCCAAGCGCAGCGATGAGGCCAAGAAGGCTCTGAGCCTGCTCAAGCAGTTCCTTGGCGAACTTGGCTACCTCTGATCTTAAACGCAACACCACAGGCCCCGATTAACCCCCGGGGCCTGTTTTCTCAGTTCACATCAAAGTCCCCCGGAGAGTGCCATGAGCGTAGTCAGCGCATTCATGAAAGGCGTCACCAGGCTCAACGAGTACGTTGGCCGATGTATAGCCCTGATCGTCTTTCCCATGTTTGTCTTTCTGATACTTGAAGTAGCTCTGCGCTATTTTTTCAATTCACCTTCGGTGTGGACAAATGAACTGACACAGCTGCTGTTCGGTGTATACGCAGTAATGTCTGGCGGATACATCATGGCCCACCGCGGGCACGTGAATGTCGATCTGCTGCACTCGACGCTTAAGCTGAGGGCCCAAGGCTTTGTCGACATTTTCACCTCTATTCTGTTTTTCATTTTCATGCTGGCGCTGGTCTGGTTCAGCTTTGACATGGCCTTTGAGTCGTTCGAAAGCCGGGAAACCTCCTTTTCTGCCTGGAACCCGCCTATCTGGCCAGCCAAGGGAGCCATCTTTGTTGCCTCTGTTTTGATGCTGCTGCAAGGCATTGTGAGGTTGCTGGAGGATATCGCCATCGCATTTAACCTGAGCTATTACGACCCCACCGAGCGGAAAAGCCATTCTGAAGAAGGAGAAGCATAATGAGCATTGAAGTCATGACGCTTCTTTTCTTTGGTTCGCTGCTGTTTTTCCTGTTACTTGGCCTGCCACTGGCATTCGTGCTGGGTGGTGTGTCTGTTGTTTTTCTTTATTTCACCTGGGGCTTTGACTCCTTCTACATGGTGGTTTCCCAGATCTGGGGCACCATGGAAAGCTTTACATTGGTGGCCATACCACTGTTTGTATTCATGGCAATGATTCTTGAACGCACAGGTGTTGCGCGAGACTTGTACCGCATGATGTATCTCTGGTTCGGCGGCCTCCGGGGCGGCCTGGCCATCGGTACTCTGGGTATTTGTGCGGTATTTGCAGCCATGGTGGGCATCAGCGGTGCGGCAGTGGTCGCTATGGGTGCGATCGCACTCCCCTCCATGCTCTCCCGGGGTTACGACAAGCAGATGGCACTCGGGGTGATCAATACTGGTGGCGGCTGGGGTGTTCTGATTCCGCCAAGTATCCTGATGATTCTGTATGCCCTGATTACGGGTGTATCCGTAGGCAAGATGTTTGCTGCAGGTGTTATGCCCGGCATTATGCTGATGGTACTCACCACCCTCTATATTGTTGTCCGCTGCGCCCTGCAGCCAGACCTGGCACCAGCGCTTCCTAAAGAAGACCGGGCATCCTGGCCTGAAAAGTTCCGCGCCCTGCGCTCTGTTCTCCTGCCGATCAGCGTGGTGGGAATGGTACTGGGCTCCATCATGGGCGGACTCACCACACCCACAGAAGCCGCAGCCATGGGCGTCCTCGGTGCGCTGATTTCTGCAGCTGTCTATGGCGAGTTCAAATGGTCGGTACTGAATGAAGCCGCGATCCGTACACTCAAGCTGACCGGCCTAACGATGTGGATTTTGTTTTCGGCCCACGCATTCAGCTCCGCCTATCAGAGCATGGGCGCCCAGGCTCTGATAGAAAGCATCATGGCCATGATTCCAGGCGGAGCCTGGGGAACCGTCATTGCCATGATGATCATCATCTTCTTTCTGGGGATGGTTCTGGATCCTGTCGGCATCATGATGATCACTCTGCCGGTGTTTATCCCGATTATTACTGCCTTAGGCTTTGACCCAATCTGGTTCGGTATTCTGTTCGTGATCAACATGGAGATTGGTTACAAGACACCACCGTTTGGTTTCAACCTGTTCTACCTGAAAGGTGTAGTGCCTCCGTCGGTCACGATGAGCGATATCTACAAGTCGATCATACCGTTTGTGCTGGTAGAAATTGTTGGGATCATCCTGATCATGATCTTCCCGGAGATCGCAACCTGGTTGCCGGAATTACTCTTCTGAGATATCAAGAAGGCCTGAACGACCTCAGGCCTTCTTGCTTTTATTAATTGCAAATCGACCTGGCAGAGTCGCTCACAAGCAAAGGAACTTATTTGCCCGCTCCAATCCAGGGGTCTTCAAGTTGCCCTGCTCGCTGCAGCCAGTTCATAGACCGATGAACCCGCAGGCTGAGATTGGCGGGGCAGCCGCCTCGCTCATCGCGGTGGCACTGCTTGAGAGTGTCATAATTCATGGTTCGGTCTATCCGTTCATACAGTCCTGGTTTTCGGTTTCAATCCTTCACATATTCCCAAATCAGCTTCAACGCTTCTTCCATATGCTCAACCCGGTGGCTGCCACCCTCAAAGCTATAAACCGGAAAATAATCCCCAAGCGCCCCGACGGTGTCATTCCACGGAAGCGGTTCATCCCCTGATCCAGCAGCAACAGCCCGCTGCCCCAGCGGGTGAAAGAATAGTAGCCAGAAACCACTTCGTCTGTCAGTTGATAGGCCTACCCTGATGATCGACATCCGGGCCTATCCAGGACGTGAAAGTGTGGGCAGAATCCGTCACAGGATTGATGGCGACAACCGGAATACCGGCTTCGGCTCACAGAATGCCCGCCAGCCATCTTCCCATCGACGTCCCAACCAGAAGATCCGGATTCACTTGCATCAGCTTAGCCAAGCTCTCTTCGATAACGTCTTCCGATCCTTGGGCTAATCAATGTCGTTATGAGGACACGACATACGCATTAGCTTGATGACGATATCTTGCTGTGTTCTTGAGCTCATAGTTTAGCCGGCCGTTGGTGCTGAAGAGTGCCCACCTTTTTGCTAGGTAGTACTGACACCATCGGGAATTACGGCTGGCTTCCGGGCTAAAAGAACGTGTCGAACTCAAGCAGCATAACTATGGAGTGGGCGCCCCAGCGATTGGCAGAGGTGCCGACAATCCCGGCGACTACCATAATGTTTCTATTTTCACGCCAATCCGAAAGGCTGATGATGGTTCTTGGGAAGCCATCATGAAAACAGACGCGGGTACCGATGTTGTATTCCCAACAGCACCGTTCATGGGCGTTATGGGGGTGGCCGCCGATACAGAGGACGCCGTACATAGCGTTCCTCCTGATATCTATGGTGGCAATATCGATATCAACGATCTAGGTGTGGGATCCACCATATATCTTCCTGTGTTAGTAGACGGAGCAAACTTTTACACGGGTGATCCACATATGGCCCAAGGGGACGGCGAGGTTGCGCTGACCGCGTTAGAGCATAGCTTGCGCCCAACCTTTCGCCTCACTGTGCTGAAAAAAGGAGATGCTCAAATACCTTCCGCGTCCGGATCCCTCGAAAAGCCATTTGGGGAAACCCCTACGCACTGGGTTCCCATTGGGCTAGATAAGGACCTTGACGAAGCCATGAAGGATGCGGTGCGTGAGTCGATCCGCTTTTTGCATGAGAAGCTGGGGATGGATCGGGCGACGGCCTTGGCCTATTTGTCAGCTGCTACGGACTATGAAGTTTCGCAGGTTGTTGATGGGACCAAAGGCATACATGGATTGATTCGGAAATCGGATTTTAAAGAAGTTATGGAGAACGAGAAAAAGCAGCAATAATACAGATAATGTCGGCCGGGTTAACGGATATTAAACCTCCGAGCGCGCTGCGCTACTGTCACCGGCCGACATTCTGTTTGACCAAATCTCACCATCAACGCGCCGTGGTATGCGAGGTCATCTTCATTCCTGTGATAGGCGGTGGGCAGCCAAGCAGCACAGATGCTTAGCCCTTTAGCCCGTACTTCTTGCTTAAACCGCTGAAGGGGTGCCTCCCATTCCAGGTGAAGCCTGCCAGAGGGGCGTCACCGACCACGGCACTAATCCTCAATAGGTAATTAGCTGGCGGCGGTGGTGGAGTGCCGGCCACGCCGGTTTTCCACCGCTTCCTGCAAGTCTCGCCGGTTCCCTGCGCTCAGCGTCCTCAGCACCAGGCCATCCTGAATCAGCAAATGGAGACGCTTTCATCCTCCCATACATAGCCAAGCCATCGACGCTACGCATAATCGAGGTTACGTTAAGGTCGCAAAGCGAACATTCAAATTTTGGAATAGCGCCTAAATCACCGGTAAATTTAAGCTTTGCGACGATAGGAGATAAGTTTCAATTTATCCGAGTGTGCTTTTATTTTAAAACATAAAAAAGCCCCGAATAATTTCGAGGCTTGTTGAACAGAATTAACGCTTAGTTAAGCTGCTTTCTTTCTTCTGGAAAGACCAAGGCCCACAACCCCTAGACCAAGCAGCACAAGGCTTGAGGGTTCTGGTACGCTGCTAATTTTGTTGTCATATACTATATTGTCTAGCCCGAACCAGTCATGGTCACCTGAGTGGTTGTCATAAGGGTTATAGTACGAGGCGACATCAAATACAACTCTAGACACGTCTTGCTGGCCAAAAACAATTGTCTGCCAATTTGTCCCTCCTGTAACAGAGGTAGAACTTAGCAAGCTATTAAATGTATCGTAAAGCAAGATTTCCACAGATGCATTACCAGAGCCTCCACAACATAATGGGTCTCGTGTTATGTCTAGACTGTTAAGAGTTACAGCATTATCGAACGTAAACCCCAGAAAGTCCTCACCAAAGCTATTAAACACGTAATTACCGGCAGTGCCGCCATTATTTATTACTCTAAAGCCTGCTTGTCCAGAGTGGGTACCTGGTTGGTCAAACGTCACATCACTAACCGACCCAAGAATTGTATGTAAGCCCTGAGAAGAAAAATCGATAATACCCGCGTTGCTCGCACCTGCAACACTAAGGCATGTGCACAGTGCTATAGCTTTAATATGTGTTTTCATTATCCTTTCCTCGCATATTATGTAGTTAACATGAAAAGAACCAAAGCAAATATTGTTCCAATTAACATCTATTTGTTATTGAAGGAAATATTTTCATCAAGAGAAAATAATGTTAAAAATATCGACACGTAAGGGGATGCCTAACAACTTGTTGCTTTGAATTCTTACTAAACCGCAACGCCACCACCCCGTCCAAAACTGAGTCACGGCCTGAATCATATCCACCTTTCAAGCCCTTACCATCCCGCTCTCGGGCGCTTTTCTTCTCCGGGGTCTGTGAAAAGTTTGCAGGCGATTGATTGTGGCACGTTTCTGCCAGTTAAATCCGAAGGACCAAAAACTTCCTACGCAAAATCAATGGGCTACTAGAATGCTCTGTGGAATGTGTGCAGCGCCATGCAGATTACACCGCAGAATATTTGACATTTTCGCGGCCTTTCTCATTAAGGCTGTACAAACATACAGCCTTTGGCCAAGGAGGGGTGACTGTGTCTAAATCACCGTTTCTGCAATCGGTTCGCACAGAAATCAGAACGAAGCAGTACAGCTATCGAACCGAGAGAACCTATCTCTACTGGGTTCGCCAGTTCATTCTGTTCAATGACAAGAAACACCCTGAGATGATGCGCAATCACAAAATCGAGCGTTTCCTAAATCATCTCGCCGTAAATCGAGGGGGCAGCTCCTCCACCCAAAGCCAGGTACTCTGCGCCATAATCTTCCTTTACAAAAATGTGCTGAAGAGGGAGATCGAAAACCTGCACTACAAGATGTCGAAAACACCCAGGCGCATGCCGACGGTTCTCAACCCAGAGGAAGTCGCTTCTAGTTTAAGAAATATGGACGCAGAGTATTGGCTAATTACTGCGCTCCTTTATTGCTGTGGCTTGAGGATCAGCGAAGCTCTCTCGCTTCGCATAAAAGACATCGACCTGAAAATTCGGAATTTGCTGGTGTTCAACGGTAAGGGCCGAAAAAATCGATATACCCTCATCCGCGGCAACCTATGAGAGAGCCTGGAGGGCAAATCGCCCATTCACGAGCGGTACATGAGTCGGACCTGGCCGAGGGATTCGGGCTCACATCAGCCCCAGCTTCTCTACACAAGAAATACGGACCGGTCATGAAAGACTTCGGTTGGCAGTATCTTTCCCTTCTTCAACACGATGCGTTCACCCCGTTGCAGGCTATGTTTGTCGACATCACCTTCGTCATTCGACATACGCGCGGCAATTAAGGCAGGCCGTGCGAGCCAGCGGAATAACCAAACGGGTGACGGCGCAAACCTTTCGCCACGCCTTTGCCACTGAACTGCTGAGATCGGGAAGTGATATCCGAACGAATCAGGAAATCCTCGGCCACAGCGATATTCGGACGACTGAAATCTACACCCACATTATTGGCGATCGACGAGCAGGAACTGTGAGTCCATTTGATCGTTTGCCGGGTTCTTGAGAAATGACCAAGCACCCAACCAAGGCAGAAAGAGCCGGGGATCTCTGAGGCCATCCGAATGTTCGCTTTTGTTTAATGGCGACTCTTTCATACCTCTATAGCCAACTCGTCTACGCTACGCATACTCTGAGGTTGTGGCAAACTTGCGCAGTCAGACGTGTCGTAGCGCCCTGTCGAATGGCAGAACGTCGTGGAATGAACGCTTACCTTGAACCTGATCAACAAACTGTATGGCGTAGAGCGTGAGGGCAAGCATGCGCCGGCAAATCAGGCAGCAAAAAAGCGAGCCGATCCTGCAGCAACTGAAAAGCTGGCTGGACAAGACACAGCCGCACATCACACCGCAGAGTGCGCTGGGTAAGGCTATCAGCTACCTGTCCAACAACTGGTCCAGGCTGATCCGCTACCTGGAAGGCGGCCACCTGCCGATCGACAACAACCCAGCCGAACGTGCCATCCGTCCGTTCGTCATAGGTCGCAAAAACTGGCTGTTCAGCGACACATCCAAGGGCGCCCATGCCAGCGCGCTGCTCTACAGCCTGATCGAAACGGCCAAGGCCAACGGGCAGGAGCCCTATGCCTGGTTGCGCCACGTGCTGGAGCGCCTGCCCCTGACCACGACCACCGCTGACTACGAAGCACTGCTGCCGTGGAACTGCGGACAGGTCAATAGTTACTGATCAGCAGCCCTGCTGGAAGGTGGGGTTTATGGAGCGCATACTCATCTCGATACTTTATTTGGAATACAACACCGCTGTCGCGGGCATGGCCCGCTCATACAGCATCTAAAACGCAACACGCCCCGCTGCTTAAGGCGAGGCGTGGTTGTCAGCTACGTTTCTAGCTAGCAATAACTACATTGCAGCACGGAAGATTGCCGCCACTTCCTTGTCATTCAATCGACGTGGATTGGTTAATGCACACACATCTTGCTGCGCATGCTTAACCATTGCATCAATGTCTTTATCCTGCACACCCAATTCAGTCAGATTACTTGGGATACCCACATCAACCGACAGACAACGAATCGCCACTACAGCCATTTGTGCAGCCTCACGTACCGGCAAACCGTAGATGTTTTCGCCCAAGGCATCAGCAATATCGGCATAACGCTCTTGCGCAGCCATTAAGTTTGCTTCGCAGACATGCGGTAACTGAAGTGGACCCCGAAATTTGG
>NZ_DIHV01000043.1:0-7625 GCF_002420325.1 Marinobacter sp. UBA5687 | reverse complement strand
GGTCAAAATAAATGGCCATTGACAGGCCAGTTGTAGTGGGTGAAGGTACCCAGGTTGAAGTCAACGTTCTCATTGACGTTGACGGCTGGGGGCGCTGAGCCGTCGAAACGGTAACCACTCTGCTGTCCTCCGAAAATGGCCGGTGTTCCCCAACGGATTTCATTGGTTCCACCACCCGATACGGCCGGGCTTACGGGATTGGTGGCGGTCCAGATTCCGCTAACGCTGGTCAGCTGAATCGTCGCCGCCTGTACAGAGCCTGCGGCAAACAGGGCCACGGCGGCGCTGGCGATCAATAGTTTCTTATTCATTGGTGACACTCCCTGTGGGCTTCGTCATTTGTCTACCGTCGCTCGAAGGTGTAATCCCTGAGCTCCGAGAGACAATGAGCAACCGGAGTGCCTGATGTTAAAAACTGTCCGTTTTACAATATGAAAGGTGTGTCACCGTTTCGTCTGAGCATTCTTTGAGCAGTTGCAGTGTAAAAAAAACGGACATACCCGGAGGTTATCGATCCGGGTTGTCCTGTTCCGGAAGGGGCTCAATGCTGTTGATGTCGCCGGTGGGCGCGGCAGGTTCGTCTTTGATAATCACGAAGATGCCGCCAAGAATAATGGCAATACCAACAATGGCTTTCAGCAACGTTGAGCGAGACATGCGTCACCTCCTATGTGGGGTATCTGTTATTACCCTGAGGGCATTCTGTGGTTTTGCAACCATACGCCGAAGGTCGGTTCGACAGGGAAGCCGGTGTTGGGAATACTGACGCGAGGTCATAACAAAATAGAACCAAGGGGAGTGTTGTATGACGGCGGCATCTGATGAACTGGTGCGCGTGCACACTGAAAACGGTGTGGCCACGGTCACTCTGAACCAGCCTGAGCGACGCAACAGTCTTTCAATGGCACTGCTGGAGGCACTTTCAGAGGTGCTTGAGCAGATCGCCGGGGATGGCAGCGTGCGCGTGGTGGTACTTGCCGCAGCCGGCAAGGTGTTTTGTGCGGGGCACGATCTTCGGGAAATGCGCGAGCAGTTCGACAGCCACGATTTCCAGTTGCGGCTTTTCCGGCAATGCAGCAAGGTGATGCAGCAGATTGTGAACCTGCCCAAACCGGTGATTGCCCGCGTCGCTGGCGTAGCGACGGCCGCTGGTTGTCAGCTGGTGGCCAGTTGCGATCTGGCAGTGGCCGAGAAGGGGGCCCGTTTTGCCACGCCAGGTGTGAACATTGGCCTGTTCTGCTCAACGCCCATGGTGGCTCTGTCCCGCAATGTCAGCCGCAAGCATGCCATGGAGATGCTCTTGACCGGTGAGCTGATTGATGCGGCCCGGGCAGAACAGATCGGGCTGATTAATCGAGCGGTCGAGCCGGAAGCTCTGGATGAGACCGTGTACGGCATGGCAACCACCATCGCAGCAAAGTCGGGGCATACCCTGAAAATTGGTAAAGAGGCGTTCTACAAGCAGTTGGAAATGCCGCTGGCCCATGCCTATGACTACACGGCGAATGTGATGGCGGAAAACATGCAAGCGAACGATGCCCGGGAGGGTATTTCTGCGTTTCTGGATAAGCGGGACCCAGACTGGCAACACAAGTAATCAGCGATTGCAGGAGGCTGGCTGGTCCCGGACCAATCGGTCTCCTGCTTCGATTTGCCGGCTACTGAAGTAACCGGCGTTCATTTCCACGGCGTGCCAGTAGGAGGCGCCTGCGGGGTAGCTGGGGCAATCGTTGCTGCGCGACGATGCACAGGGGTGCATCTGGCGGATGCTGACGATCACGCCCTCGTTGTCCAGAAAGGCAATATCCAGCGGTAGAAGGGTCTGGTACATCCAGAAGCCTTGCTCCGGGCTGCGCTCATAATCGTAGATGAACAGCATGCCGGCGTTTTCTGCCAGAGCTTCCCGGCCCATCAGGCCTTTCTGTCGGTCTTTGCTGTCACTCGCCACTTCCAGCACCACTGGATGTCGCGCTGTCTCTGTGACGAAACAGGCTTGGGTCACCGGCAGGTGCCCGGAATCTTTGGCCCCAGCCGAGCCACAGCTTGCAAGCAGGGTACTTACAACCAGCAGGAAGAGAAAGCGAGTCATCATGAACGCAGACGGTAGCCGGTTTTGAAGATCCACCAGACGGCGGTCATGCACATGGTCAGGAATACCATGGTCATGCCCACACTGATGCCCACGTGTACATCCGAAACCCCATAGAAGGCCCACCGGAAGCCGCTGATCAGGTACACCACTGGATTAAAAAGGCTGATGGTTTGCCAGATCTCGGGCAGCATCTCGATGGAATAGAAGGTGCCGCCCAGGAACACCAGTGGCGTCACAATCATCATTGGCACGATCTGCAGCTTCTCGAAGCCATCCGCCCAGATACCGATGATGAAGCCGAACAGGCTGAAGGTCATGGCTGTGAGCACCAGGAATGAAAACATCCAGAACGGATGCAGTATTGAGTAGTCCACGAACAGCTTCGCGGTGGCCAGAATGATCAGGCCCAGTATTACGGCCTTGGTGGTTGCGGCACCCACATAACCCAGCACGATTTCCACGTAGGATACTGGCGCAGACAGCACCTCATAGATGGTACCGGAGAATTTCGGCATGTAGATGCCGAAGGAGGCGTTGGAGATGCTCTGCATCAGCAGCGACAGCATCACCAGGCCGGGAATGATGTAGGCCCCGTAGCTGATGCTGTCGATATCGCCCATGCGGGATCCGATGGCTGAGCCGAATACCACAAAGTACAGGCAGGTGGAGATAACGGGCGATAGCACGCTTTGCATGACCGTACGTTTCATGCGTGCCATCTCGAACTTGTAGATTGCTTTAACACCGTAAAGATTCATTGTTCTCTCCGTGAGGACCGTTCGGGCGGGTGGTTACTCGTGCACCAGGCCCACGAATATCTCTTCCAGGGAACTCTCCCGGGTTTGCAGATCACGATACTCAATGTCCAGATCACCCAGGGTACGAAGCAGTCGGGCCACGCCGGCCTGTTGTTGCTGAGAGTCGAAGGTGTAGATTAGCTCGTAGCCGTCTTCCGAAAGTTCGATTGGCTCCAGGGTGAGTTCCCCGGGCAGCTTATCCAGTTTTTGCTGAAGCTGCAGGCGAAGTTCTTTCTTGCCCAGCTTGGACATCAGGCGGTTCTTGTCTTCCACAAGAATGATCTCGCCCTGGCGGATAACGCCGATGCGGTCGGCCATTTCTTCCGCTTCTTCAATATAGTGGGTGGTCAGAATGATGGTGGTGCCGTTCTCGCGGAGTTTGCGCACCATCTCCCACATGTCACGCCGTAGCTCAACATCCACTCCGGCGGTAGGTTCATCCAGGAACAGAATGCGCGGTTCGTGGGACAGCGCCTTGGCGATCATCACCCGGCGTTTCATACCGCCAGACAGTGACATGATGCGGTTGTTGCGCTTGTCCCAGAGGGACAGGTCTTTCAGAACCTTTTCGATATGGGCAGGCCTGGGTGCCTTGCCGAATAGACCGCGACTGAAGGATACCGCATCCCAAACGGTTTCAAAGGAGTCGGTATTAAGCTCCTGCGGTACCAGGCCGATGGCCTCCCGGGCTTTGCGGTATTGCTTGACGATGTCGTGGCCGGCGGCTTTGACCTCGCCATCGCTCTTGTTGACGATGCCGCAGATGATAGAGATCAGGGTGGTTTTACCAGCACCGTTGGGGCCGAGCAGCGCGAAGATCTCGCCGGGGTAGATTTCCAGGTTGACGTCTTTGAGGGCCTGGAAGCCATCTTCGTAGATCTTGTTCAGGTGCTTAACGGATATGTCCGGTTGCACGGGCGTGTCCTGTTCTGTTGGTGGTAGACCAGAAAGCCGCACATTTTCTCATGCTGGCAGCAGTTTAGAAACCTTTGCTATGTCCGGAATTATCCCCATAATGCCGGTTTAAGATCTGGTTGTGAGGCAGGGTATGGTACGAACCATCATGGTTCTGGGTTTAGTGTTGGCTGCAATTGGGGCTCTGGCGTTTGGCCCACAGTGGCTGGAAACCGCCGGCACCGCTGAGGAACGGCCAGAATGCGACCTGCTTTCACGCGCCTGCACCTGGGAGACCGACGAAGGCGCCTGGCGAGTGGAACTCAGCACGCTCGAAGAAGGCGATCAGGGCATGGAATATCGGCTGGCGATTACCGTACCGGAAGCGCCGGACCGCTTTCTGGCGGTATTAAGAGGGCAATCCATGTATATGGGCGAATATCCGGTGCCCATGGAGCGCCAGGAGCCCCTGAGCTATCAGGCAACCTTTACGGCTCCGTTTTGCACTACGGGTGCGGAGATGATCTGGCGCATTGACCTGCAGGATGGCCAGAAAGTATTGGAAAATGTGCCTTGGGCACTGGTGTTCCGGGCTGAGAAATAGTTAAATCCCGTCAAATTTCGATGACTTCCAGGGAACAGTGATGGATTACGGGGAAAGCGTTCAGAAGGTGCTATTGCGCAAAATCCGCAAGGCCGAGCAGGATCTCGTTCAGCTCAAGCTGGATTACTGTCGCTTCGTGTTCGGGCTGACCCACCGGGCTACGGTTTCAGCCAATGGCCAGTCCTGGGTAGTGCGGGCGGTGGATGTGGAGTCCATGGCTTACACCGATGATGGCGAATTCACCAAACCTGTCATTACCGGCTCACCTGCCAACGATGATTCCTGCCGGGAGACCGTTAACCTGGGCAGCGACTGGACTCTCGAAACCGCTAAATAAACGCGTTACTGGTCACCGCCTCGTAGAGGCTCGAGTTGGCAGGCACATAATGGTTGGCTTGCCAGAATTCCGCACCTTCCAGCCCGGCACGGTAACAGGCCATCAGCACGCTGCTACCGGTAAGCGTCGAAATAGCCTGCAGCGCCTCTGGCTGCCGAATACCCGTCTTTCGGCTGACAATGCCCGCAACCATACCTGCCAGCGCCTCAGAGTGGCGAACGGGTTTCGGGCTCAGGGCGCAGCTGGCACCGTAGAGCCAGGCTGCAGCATAAGTACGAACCGCCTCTGGCGATTCTGACAGTACCAGGCCTTTCACCCGGCAATCCCGCTCCTGCAATCCCGCCAAAATGTGCAATTGGGTAAAGAGTTCAGTTCGATCCGGTGCCGTCATGCCTTTGTAGCGACGCGCTTCATTGCCCGAACTGGCGACCCTGCGCGCGGAACTCCCGGAATTATCGGCTTGCGGATCGGCGCCTGCGGCACCGGCTGGAACAAAGGATTCTGTCCGGGACAGGGTAAGCACCCGCGCGGCTAACAGCGCCAACAGGGCAATCAGCCCCAGTTCTGTCATTGTGACCAATCCATTGACCATCGTGGTATTCCTCTGAAAACGGAGCGACAAGCTGAATCATCGAGTGATTGTAACGTTGTGTAACCGGTAGGGCAGTGGGCAAACCCCGAAAATGGCACTGAAGACCGGTTTAGCTTTGAAAAATGTGATGCCAGTCCCAGGGGATCAGCAGGTGGGCATGGTCTGAAGGGCCAGTTTGCGACGAATGAAACGGCCCAGGGCGTCGACACTAATGTTCAGCAGAGCGGTAATCAAAATCAGCACCATGGCACGATCAAAACGAATATTCTGAATGGCACTGTCGACGTAAAAGCCGAGAGTGTAGATGCCAAGGATGCCCAGTATCGCCGTTTCGCGCATGATGATTTCCCAGCGGTAGAACAGGAATGCCAGGAATGAGCGGTAGATGCGGGGCACCAGTTCCCAGCTGTAGCGGGAAAAACCCACCGGAGCGTCCGGGCGCAGGTGAATGGTGTTGGTCTGCCGGCCTATCAGGTGGCCGATAATGCCACCGTTGTGCAGGGCCAGAGCCACCACGGCCGGCAGCATGGAAGGCCCCCACAGCTGCAGCAGAATATAGGCAAGAATGTATTCCGGTGTGGATCGGGCGATCACCAGAAACACATGGCCGGAGGTACGCCGCACCGGGCCACCGAAATGATTCGAGATCAGGGGGAAGGCCAGCAGGGACAGAATGCCGGTGGCTACCAGCGCTATCTGGGTTAAGACCACGGTGTTCCAGATGCCTGGCAGCGCTTCCGTTATCATTACATCGGATAACCACGCCCAGATAGCCGCAAGCCCTTCGCCATCCCGGATCGGTGAAGGAATGATATCCTCCGTAAAGAAGCGCTCCACGTTGCCCCAGACAATGGGCAGACCGTCCCCAAGAAAAAAGGGCGCTGCAAGAATATAGATCGGCAGTAGTTTGGGGCGAACCCATAAGGGCATGGTGGCGATCAGTACATAGAACAGAATCAGCATGGCGCCGGCATCTGAGTACAGACCCTGGGAGAACGAGGATTCCAGGTAGAAACCCAGAGTCGGTAGCCCCACAAAGCCCAGGATGGCAGAGGAACGCAGGCCACACTCGAGTCGGTAGGCCGTATAGGTGCGCATCTGAACCCAGCAATCAGGGATACGGGCATACAGAAAGGCGGCAATGGATGAGGTTCCCGGTGGCAGCAGACGGCCCGGTTCCTGGTCTGCCTCTTCCAGGATTTCCGAATAGACCTTGGCGAAGATGCCGGAATAGGGAATGGCAATGGCCAGCACACCCGTGAGCGGGTGGAAACCGAAAAACTGAAGAAAGATCAGCGCCCAGAACAGCTCATGGATGGCACGGATAAAGGCGCAGAAGATTCGTACTGGCAGAAAGCGGTACACCAGCGCCAGCAGGAAGCCGCAGATACTCCCGAGAGTTACGCCCACGAAGGCAAAAGCTACGGTCCGCAGCAGGGCAGTGAGCAAGCCTTCGGTACTGAAAAAATTGGGTGTGGCCACGCCCAGAAAGAAGCGACCAAGATCCTGCCAGGGGTTGGCTGTGGTAATGGCAATGTCCGCAACCAGCAGCCCGAGCAGCGCAACGGCAAGAAAAATAAAGCTGGCTCGTACGGTTGGGTAGGCGAACATGCTGAGAGTGGGTGCCTGTCAGTAGAGAACGGAAATGTCAGCGGCTGTCAGCTCGCTGGCAGGCTGGTCTAGGGCAATCTGGCCATCCTGAATACCGATGATGCGGGTACAGTGTGCCAGTGCCATCTCCACATCATGCAGCGCAACAATACTGGTGGTGAATTGATTGGTAAGCATCGTCATCACCTGCTGGGCCATTGGCCCGTCCAGGGCGGAAATGGGCTCATCGGCCAACAGTGTTGGCGCCTGCCGATAGAGCGCCCGCGCAATGGCCACCCGTTGCCGTTGCCCGCCAGACAGTGCCGCCGCCGGAATCCAGAGTTTTTCCGGTATACCCAGTTCGGTCAGTAACGCCCCGATGGCGTCTTTGTCCCGCCGGAAGGGCCGGATCAGCGTAAGCGTGTTGTACCAGGTGGCATGCTGGTCCAGTTGGCCCATAAATACATTGTGGAAGACAGGAAGCGCATTGACCAATCCAAGGCCCTGAGGAACGAGCGAAGCCTTGCCTTCGAGCCGGTCATAAAGCAAGCGGATAAGCGTGGATTTGCCGGCACCACTTTTGCCAACCAGACCAACGTGTTCCCCTTCATTGATTCGGAAGGAGAGCGGGCCAATAACCCGCTCTCCATCGAAACTGGCGGTCAGGCCATGAAAATCAAAGCCTGACATCAATCGAGAATTCCGATGTTTTCCGCTGT
>NZ_DIHV01000110.1:0-23815 GCF_002420325.1 Marinobacter sp. UBA5687 | reverse complement strand
TCATTTTAATTGGCCATTAACACCAGTTACAAGCATCTCTGGCCGGTCTTTATGGGCAGACTTTCGACGCTGAACTCTATTTCAAACGAATTTTCACTCGTGAACTGCATCTAAAGCGCCCGAACAATGAACAATTTGCCCGTGCTTTGATTGCCGAATACGGCATTTTAAGGAACCAGGGTGATTTAAACTGGCTGATAAATGTCTCAGCATCACAAAACGACCTCACAGCCCTAGTTAATGATTTTAAGTGGGTAGCGGATGCGTTTGCTCTGACACTTAGAGACCAGCACCAAATCGCAGCCTCATTTGATAGTGTTTTCCGGTTCAGAATGCTCTATAACCAAAAAACGTGTGTTGCGACTACTCTGATTCTGCTTGTTTTCTGGCAGAAGAAGAAAGAGCTTTTCAAAAGGATTTTATTGAGGCCTCATGATTTCACTCAATCACCCAAGTTGTTTGAAGTACTGCAAGGGTACTTTAAGGGCTTCGACGTCTCTCTTAAGACAGTAGCGGCGAAGCCTAGTGCTAATGGGGGGGAGGAGAACATCTCGATTCTTGATGCCATGCATGAGTTTGCATCACTCCTGCCACTCACCGGTACGCAATTATCTCGCAAGGTCAGCGCCAATGAGTTGCTTTTTGGTTTCTCCAACGCGCTGGCCTTAGATACACGAGATGGTCCAGGACCAGAAGCTTTAGGCACACAAAGACCTCTCGAATCATACTTTGATCAAATAATGATGGCTGGTTGACCGGCGATGTGAAGCTTGTCCGTGAAACAGGGATGTTTACAGTTAGCGCCTACCGGCCGCGATAGAAGCAACGTGGGACGACTTCCTTTTATGGATTGTTCGTCAGAGAATGGACTCCTGATACCCAGTCGGAGGGATCTGGATGACGGAAAAAAAATCCTACAGCTTAATTGATCTTGTGGCCCAGTGTGACCCCGACGCCCCGATTCCAGACACGCTTCGAGAGTGGGAGAGGATGGTGCCGGTTGGATTGGAACTGGTCATCACACGGCACGCAGTCGACGTTGTTTATCAGGCAATACGAACTTGGGAATCGCGGGAAAAAGCATTGGAATGGTTCCAGCGGAGGGTCCCAGCGCTGGAAGATGAAAGACCTTGCGACCTGCTGGGTACCATTGAGGGTTGTTGCCGGATAGCGTCAGTGCTTCAGAAAATTGAGCATGGTGATTTCAGCTGACCCTAATCCAGGATTTAGGTCAACTAAAGGCTGGAAAATCCAAAATGATACAGCTCTAAGCTGTAATCCTTGTCAAACGTGCCGTTGTAACGTCCATTTGCGACTAGGCCAGGCTTCTCGACTAAACAAAAGCGAACGTTCGCAGCATCCCAAATTTCTGGATTTAATTCCCCCGAGTTGCCTAAGAAACGCCCCTGCATTCCCCCCCCCATTCCAGAGGTGGCGGCCATTGAAGTTTTCTAAGCGGTGACTGCAAAACTCAATCTGGCCATTTGGGATGCAAGCTATCAATGACGTAGTTGTGACTGTGGACACTGGAGTTGAAATCACTTGCGATATGAGGGTGGTCACTTGGAAGATCGTCGTGGTGGTGCGAACGTTCTGACGGATCAACAGATGGCCATAACTTCACGGCAAGGATCAGCCCGCCGAGAGCAAACCCCAGAAGTATCAATAGAGTGATGGTCATTCCCGCAGAAGAGCCCAGCCAACCAGCTAATGGATACGCGATCAGCCATCCGGCATGCGATAAAGAGAACTGGGCAGCGAACAGAGCTGGCCTATCTTCAGCATGCGACGACCGCGTAAGGACCCTGCCTATGGGCGTTTGAACGGTGGAAAAACCAACGCCTAGCCATGCCCAAACGGGTAACAGCCATTCCAGAGAGCCTACCGGCAGCGCAAGAACCAACCCGGCAACCAGAATCCCACCTCCTGTGAGCATGACTTGCCGGTCCTGCCAGCGTTTCAATAAAGCTGGCAACGCCAATGCCGCCAACATGGAACCGCCACCAAACGCGGCAAAAGCCATAGCCGTATGCTGGTCGGTAAGGCCGAATTGTCCCTGCACCAGGACAACCGTATTCACGATCACCATGGCTCCCGCAAGACTGACAACTAGGTTCAGTGACATCACCCCGCGCAGGCGAGGAGTTGCCATGAAAATTCTGAATCCGGCCCGTGCGCGATCATAAACGCCGCGACGTTTTTCTGATTTGGCCCCGGAGGGCAAAGCAACGGACACCACCAGCAAGGCTGATGCGATAAAACCGATTACCGTGCCCGAGAACAATGCCTGCCAGCTGGTGGCAAGCAGAATCAACGCCGCGAGCGCAGGGCTGATGAGGTTTTCCAGATCGTAAGCCAATCGGGAAAGCGACAGCGCCTTGGTGTAATCGTCTTCATTTGGAAGAGTCTCCGGAATCGTAGACTGGAAGGTTGGTGTAAAGGCCGCCGAGGCGGACTGAAGGACCGCGATTAGCACGTACACTTCCCACACTTCGGTGACGAAAGGCAAAGCCAGCGCCGTCGCCGCTCGAATCACATCCAGAGAGACCAGCAGAGCACGACGGGGTATGTTCTCCGCCAGAGCTGATGCCAGGGGGGCTAGCAAGACATAAGCGACCATCTTGATAGCCATGGCGGTGCCGAGCACCTGTCCCGCCTCGTCTCCGGCCAGATCGAATGCCAGCAGACTCAAGGCCACCGTAGCCAGCCCCGTACCCAGCAATGCAACGACCTGGGCCAGAAACAAATGGCGATAGGTTCGGTGCTTCAGAATCTCAAGCATGGCTTCACCAGTGACAGCATAAGAAGCAGAAAGGTTGTGGTAGAAATCTGACTCCAGTAGCATTCCATGCTATCCCCCCAGGGGGGATAGGTCAAAAGTGAGATTTTGCCTACAGGTCTACCAACCATCAGTCTTGCCGGGAACACTGTTATGCACCATGAACGACTCGACCATTGGCAACATAATCACGTGTTTGGTCAGGATCAGAAGCGCTCTGGCGAAACCCGCACACTCATCGTGGTGGGCCTGACACTGGCGATGATGGTCTGGGAAATTCTGGCCGGAATCGTTTATGGCTCCATGGCGTTGCTGGCCGATGGCCTGCATATGGGGTCCCACGCAGTGGCTCTGGGCATTGCGGCCTTCGCCTACGCGTATGCCAGGAAAAACGCGGGCAACGACCGTTTCTCTTTCGGAACAGGAAAGGTCAACGCGCTGGGTGGCTTTACCGGTGCAATCCTGCTGGCTGCCTTTGCGCTCTACATGGTCATCGAGAGCGTGGGGCGTTTTATCCAGCCCGTCGCCATTTCTTTCGATGGGGCTATTTTTGTGGCCATAATTGGCCTGGTGGTCAACGGGGTGTCAGCTTGGATACTGGGGGATGCAGGCCATGATCATGGTCACAGTCACGGCCATGATCACGGTCACCACCATCATCACCATGACCACAACCGCCGGGCCGCTTACCTGCATGTACTTGCGGATGCGCTGACGTCAGTCCTTGCTATTGTTGCTCTTCTGGCGGGTAAATATGCCGGGTGGAACTGGATGGACCCGATGATGGGGATTATCGGTGCGATTCTGGTAACCCGTTGGTCCTGGCATCTGCTGAAAGACACCTCAAAGGTCCTCCTCGACGAGCAACATCAGGACATGGAGGAAGCTGTTAAACAGGCCGTCGAAGACGACGATGCCAAAGTCAGTGATCTGCATGTGTGGGCGATAGGCCCAAACATTCATGCGGCTATTGTCTCAGTGGTCTCGCATCAGCCCGAGTCGCCTACAGTCTATAAGGAGCGCATTCAGGCACACTGCCAGTCCCTGGTTCACGTGACGGTGGAGCCTCTCCGGTGTGATTAACGGGGAGAGCGCAGGTTGAAAAGCAATCAGGTCAGAGATACCGGGCAATTGCCTTGAATTCATCGACACGCCGCTGCTGGTCTGGCTCCAGCGGCCCGATAGCATCGTCGAGGCAATGCTCAATGTGGTCCTGTACTAGCACGCGTTTGGCCTGTTGAATGGCCTTTTCCACGGCGTGAAGTTGCTGGGCCAGTTCCAGGCAGGGTTTTCCCTGATCAATCATGCCAATCACGCTTTCCAGATGGCCGTTAGCCCGCTTAAGACGTTTGATAATGTTCGGGTGAGATTGATGCGTGTGATCATTTACCATGTTTAATTCCTATCCCCCATGGGGGGATGGTATCCTCTGTTTTCGTTGAAATCCAACCACAGACTCGACGCATTAGATTGATGATTTCGGCCATTCACCAGAGAAAACTGCTTCCGACGCTCGTCATGCTCTTGGCATTGGCGGGCCTGTCACTGTCGGTGATTGGCGAGTCATTCTCTCACGGTGTGGCCAACTTGGCAGGCGAGTGGGAATCGCAGTCTGACGGCCATCCAGCCAATCATGGTGCGCATGGACACACCCACGATTTTGACAAAGAGCCAGAGACATCATCAATGCATCATGATGCTGGCAATCATACCCACGAGACCGTGGACCACCTCAGGGTTCCGTTTGTTTCCCAAAGCCTGACCGTTCTCCGGCAGCCCGTACCCTTTGCCGGAGGTTCTCCCCGCAGTTTGCGTTATCGGCTTGAACGCCCTCCAAAAGCCTCCCTTTCCACTTGATTCTTGCCGCTTACGCGGCCCGAGAAAACAAATTCGATTGGAGTCTTTATGTTGTCAAGCTTGCCTGGCCGATGCCGTGGTGTGTCCTCAACGGGCACAGGCAATCGTCTACTCTGGATATTTCTAACTTTGGGCTTGCTGGGTCTGAGTACCGATGTACTCGCTCATGCCGTCGCCCAGGGCGACAAGGGGTACATCCAGGAAATTACCGGGATAAACCTTATTTCGTTCATCTATCTGGGGGCCAAACACATGGTCACCGGATATGACCACCTGCTGTTCCTGCTGGGTGTCATTTTCTTCCTCTACCAGATGAAGCACATCGCGATCTACGTGAGCCTGTTTGCCTTGGGGCATTCCACCACGATGCTGCTGGGGGTTTACTTCAACGTGGGCATCAATAGTTACATCATTGATGCGATTATCGGTCTGTCCATCGTCTACAAGGCACTGGACAACATCGGTGCCTATCAGCGGTGGTTTGGTTTCCAGCCCAACACCAAAGCCGCCACGTTGATTTTCGGGTTCTTCCATGGCTTTGGTCTGTCCACCAAGATCATCGAATACGACATCTCACAGGACGGCCTGATTCCGAACCTCCTCGCCTTCAATGTGGGCGTGGAAATCGGACAATTGATCGCCCTGGCCATGATCCTGATTGTCATCAGCTTCTGGCGAAAAACCGACGGATTTTTCCGCCATGCCTACACCGCCAACGTGGCCATGATGAGTGCAGGTTTTCTGCTCTTTGCCTATCAGCTCACCGGTTACTTCGTCGCCTGATTCTGGAGATTTTTTATGTACAACACCGATATTCCCAACCGTGAAGAACTGCCCAGCACTGCCAAGCTGGTTCGATCAACCATCATTGCGGCAATTGTGGCGTTGGTTCTGCTTGTAACCGTGGTCATGCCCGCCGAGTATGCCCTGGACCCAACCGGCGCAGGTCGCCTTTTGGGCCTGACTGAAATGGGCGAAATCAAGGAGCAGCTCGCCGAAGAGGCTGCTGCTGACGAGGCTGCTCAGATGGTTGCTGTTCAATCCTCAACTGAGCGAGAGGCCCCGGAAGTCAAAGAGCCTGTCGTGGCTGAAGCCGTTGAGGAGCCAGCTCCCTCACCTGAAGCAGAGGTTGCACCTGCCGAGCCAGAACCTGCGCCTGCACCAGAAGTTGTGGAACCGCAGTGGCAGGATGAAGTGCGCGTGGTTCTCACACCGGGAGAAGGCACAGAGTTCAAACTTACTATGGAGGAAGGCGCTACAGCCCGATTCTCCTGGGTATCAGAGGGTGGCCCGATCAACTTCGATACCCATGGTGATGGAAGTGGTCAGTCAATTTCCTACGAAAAAGGCCGGGGCGTGCCTGAAGACGAGGGCGAGTTGGAAGCAGCCTTTACCGGCAATCACGGCTGGTTCTTCAGAAATCGGAACGACAACGACATCACTCTGGTACTGCGTACTGGAGGAGACTACGGTCAGTTGAAGAAAATGTTGTGATTAACCATTAGATAAACGTAGCAACATCCAGCCCCGCGTGCTCACGGGGCTGGATGTCTTTTCAGCAGCTAAATGGTGCTTGGGGACTCATCCGCAGGGTTAACTTCCAAGCTTGTACCGAGCGCCGTGGGAGGCTAGGAATGTGGTCGCAATAAGGTGCGTCTGAATGTTCGCTTTGCGACCAGAAGCACCTAAACAGAAGCGAACATTCGATGCACGTCGATCGCCAGTGTAATGGGTGCATGTCCGGTTGTTCGGGTGAGGCACCACAGGAATACACCAATCGCATGTCCAGATAATTCCTGATTTGATGCACAGACAGGGTGCAGCGACGGAACGCTTTGGAAATGACATGGCCTAGCTCCTGGGTGCTGACCTACGTTCAAGATTGGTATCGAACATTCAGGTATTAAAGGTCATGTTGGTAACGCCTTGCTCTGTCGAGCATAAGGTGCGCAATCCGCTGTCCCAGTTCGAAACCTTCCTGCACAGTCACCAGCTGCGCGCTTGGTTTATCTCGCCCCCAGGCCTCCCCGGCCTGTCGAGAGGCAAAGAAAAGGACATCGCAACAAAACGCACTTCGAATGTCTCCCGATGCGGCCACCGACACTAAAGAGACGACCGCGTCCTCCGGCTCAAGCGAAACCACTCTCTGTGGCGTAATCGTCATGTTGATCGGGTTGTTCGTCTGCGGGCAACGCGATTGCACCTGCGCCCGTTCGCCAATAACGGTTGGAAACATCAAGGCATCCAGTGCACACCAGGTGTAAAGGGGCCGATCGTTGATGACAAATGCATGCGGGGTTTCTCGCAGTGTGATGCCGGAGCCGATCAGCCGTCCCTGGCCGTCGTACTCGATGGTCCCGCAGGGCAGTTTTTCCAGCACCAACTCTGCCTCATCAGTCGTCCAGTTGAGCGACTTCGCGAGCCGCTCAACAGTGACCGGTTGTCCCAGGGCAAGCTCGCGCAACAGCGTCACATGAAGCGCGGCTTCCCTTTCGCCGGTCAGACCCAGCCGTTCCACGATCTCATCCATGTTATACATTGGCGGCACCGTCTTATCCCGCACAGCACGACAATTGCTTCACGTCCTTGGTGAAGGTTTGGGCACAGAGCTTGAGCCCCTCCACCATGGTCAGGTACGGGAACAGCTCATCGGCAATGTCGTTCACGGTCATACGCGCACGCAGCGCCATGACGGCCGTCTGGATCAGCTCACCGGCTTCGCCCGCGACGGACTGGACACCCAGCAATCGTCCGCTGCCACGCTCAGCGACCATCTTGATGAAGCCCCCGGTATCGAAGTTAACCAGGGCCCGGGGCACGTTATCGAGGGTCAGGGTGCGGCTGTCGGTGTCGTATCCCTGAGCCTGGGCCTCCGCCTCGGACAGACCGACGGTGGCCACTTGTGGATCGGTAAAGATCACCTCGGGCATGGCGCTGAGGTCGAGGCTGGCGTCACCGCCGGTCATGTTAATGGCGGCCCGACTACCACCGGCGGCAGCCACGTAGACGAACTGGGGTTGATCGGTGCAGTCCCCGGCTGCATAAATGCCGGACGCGGTCGTTTGCAGGTGGTTGTCGATCCGGATCGCGCCGCGCTCGGTAGCCACGCCGACGGCCTCCAGGTTCAGGTTCTCGGTATTGGGTGTGCGGCCACTGGCCACCAGCAGTTGCTCCGCCTCCAGGGTGCCGGCGTTGGTTTGGAGGGTGAACACCCGGCCATTGTGGGTAATCTCACTGGCCTGGGTCTGCTTGAGCACCTCGATGCCCTCGCGACGGAAGGCCGCTTCCACGGCTTCACCCACCGCCGGGTCTTCCTGAGACAGCACCCGGCTGCGGGCCAGAATGGTGACCCGACTGCCAAGGCGGGCAAAGGCCTGAGCCAGCTCGATGGCCACCACCGAGGCACCAATCACAACGAGGCGCTCGGGAATGTGATCCAGCTCCAGCGCACTGGTGGACGTGAGATAGGGCGTCTCGGATAGCCCCGGAACAGGCGGTTCGGCGGGCCGGGCACCGGTGCCGATAAAGGCCCGGTCGAAGTGCACCGTCTGCTCGCCGCCGTCGTTGAGCGTAACCGTCAGTGTGCGCTCGTCCACGAACCGCGCCTCGCCCTTGAGGACGGTAATCGCGGCATTGTCATTGAGAATGCTCTGGTACTTGGACTCGCGCAGCTCCTCCACCCGGGCCTGTTGCTGAGCCAGAAGGGCTGAACGATCCACCACCGGTGCCTGGGCACTCAGTCCGTCGTCAAACGGGCTTTCCCGGCGAAGGTGGGCGATATGCGCCGACCGGATCATGATTTTGGACGGTACGCAACCAATGTTGACGCAGGTTCCGCCGATGGTGCCGCGCTCAATCAGCGTCACCCGGGCACCGCGCTCCGTCGCTTTCAGGGCCGCAGCCATGGCACTGCCACCGCTGCCAATCACCGCAATGTGCAGGTTGTTGTCACTCATAAACGTTACTCCTTGGTTGAAGGGCTGTCGCAGCAGGCGTCGTGTTTCTTTTTACGCCAGACGGCATAGCAGGTCAGGCCAATAAAAAAGACCAGTGCGGGCAAAAGCACGTAGTCGAGATAGCCGGTGAGGGCTGCCAGGCCTAAGGTTCCCAGCAAAACCACCAGTATTGGGGTAAAGCAGCACAGGGCGACCAGCACCGTGCCGATGACGCTCACCCGCAACAGGGTTTTGGGGTTTGCCATGGTTACTCCTGTTTTGCCTGAGATTGTTTCAGCGTGGACGGATAGCCGGCGTTGGTGGTGGCTTGCGTCAGTGCCTCAACGGTCGTTTTCTCGTCGTCGAAGGTGACCGTCGCATCGCGTTCTTCATAACGAACATCCACAGAGGTCACGCCCTCCACCCGGTTGAGAGCGGCCTTGACGGTGATCGGGCAGGCCGAACAGGTCATGCCAGGGACTGACAGGGTGACGGTTTGTGGTGCTGCCAGGGCCGGCAGGCTAACGAACAGGAATAACGCTGTGGCGATCAGTGATTTTTTCATGGTGCTATGCCTCTCAGTAAAATAGGGGTAAAACATAAGGGAACGCCAGCGCAGTCAGAATGAGCAGCGCGACAATCCAGAAAACAACCTTGTAGGTTGTGCGTACTTGCGGCACCGCGCAAACATCGCCCGGCTGGCAATCCTGTGCAGGCCGGTATATCCGGCGCCAGGCAAACACCATGGCCACCAGTGCCGCACCGATGAACCAGGGCCGATAGGGTTCCAGGGCGGCCAGATTGCCGATCCAGGCGCCTGAAACTCCTAACGCGATTAAAACCAGGGGACCAAGACAGCAGGCGGATGCCAGGACGGCGGCAACGCCCCCTGCGATCAGCGAACCGCGACCGGATTTGGGCTCAGACATTACGTTGGCTCCTTTCATGAGATGGATGACTGAGATAAGGTTACTCCCGTAGTCAGCTACGGAATCAACCCCCTATGTCCAAGAAACCACGTTCAATGACCATTGGCGCCCTGGCCAAGGCCGCCAATATTGGAGTGGAAACCATCCGCTATTACCAGCGCCGGGGACTGGTGGCAGAGCCTGACAAACCCTATGGAAGCATCCGCCATTACGACGATCAGGCGTTGGCGCGTCTTCAGTTCATTCGAACGGCCCAATGGTTGGGCTTCAGCCTGGATGAAATCGGAGGACTGCTAACACTGCAAGACGGCACCCATTGCGATGAAGCACGGGTACTGGGCGGACAGAAGCTCGCCAAGGTGCGTGAGAAAATTTCAAGTCTGCGGCGTATCGAGCGAACGCTGGAGGGGCTGGTGCAGGCATGTTGCACTGAGCAGGGTGACGTGAAGTGCCCGCTCATTACGTCTCTTTATAAGGGCGTAGAGGAAAACACGTCGTGAGCTTATCTACGAGAGCCAACTTCTCTGCCGGGGTCGGTTATGGCAACCAGCAAGGGGGCCGATCCGGTCGGCATCATACGTCGCCGCTTATCCCCGAGCCTACGCCAAATCTAAACGTTCGCTTTGCGACCAGGGCTTACTCTAGACCCAGCTAAACAAAAGCGAACATTAAAGATAGACGAATACGCAACAATCATTGGTATCGCTGGAGGAAGTTTTGCTCTCGTCAATCAGAACGTATATTCAAAAGCGGCTCCAGACCTTGAACTTTCCTGCATGGTTCTTGAGATCTCAGCGAAAACCTTTAAATGAATTGCGGATGCCGTCGACAATGTTTGTTGTCGCCTCGACTACTCCATGGATCTCGGCTTCAGCAGTCAATGCCAATTCTTCAGTAGATCTCTGATTGCGCTGGGCCGGGGTTCGAACCTCATCGGCAATGACGGAAAAGCCTCGGCGCTGCTCGCCAGCGCGGAGTGCTTCGATGGAGGCATTAAGGACAAGAAGGTTTGTCTGCTCGGCTATGATCGGACTCCACCCCATTCAATGACACTCGGTGGAAAGTGCAACGACGTTTATAGCTCCATCATAAGACACATCGTTTGTCCTCAAGGAACCACTTAACGCGTCTGGATAATACACCTCTGAAACTTTGATGGCCCAACGCGCTACTTCAAGAGTTCGAACGAGGCTCTCGCGGGTCTGATTAAAACGCGGCAGGGATTCCGGCACGAGCTGCTAGCGATTTCTTGCTTGCTGGCCAACCGTCGCAACATAAAGTCCTTAACCGTTACTCAATGCAGAACGTGTGTCCCAGACCCGCAGAAAGTCTCGATCAAAAACTCGGCCCTGATGTCCAGGCTGAACCAGCCCCAGAAGTTGCTGTTTAGCGCTCCAGAACCAGTGCAACCACGATGCCGGCCAGTAAATCGCCTCGGATGTTGGAAAGCCAGTCGGCTTTGAGTTTGTTAACCATAGTTGAGTTTCCAGTGCACTCGTCAAAACAGGAAGGGTGTCAGCGGGTTCTCTTTATCAACGAAAAGGCAGGTTACGAACACAACTTGCGGTGACAACGAGAGTAAAACGCGGGAAAACGGGTCGGAATTGCCCACCGACAGCGGGCGCGGAGCTTATCAAACTACAGGTTAAAAGGTAAGGCGCACGAGACAATAGCAGCGGATTAAACACCACTAATCTACATATTCGATTTATATCTCCTTTTTTATTCATTTTACAGATAACAATTTAAGGCATAACGTAATTCCATTAGATAATAAAGGAAAGCGTTATGTACAAAGGTCTTGGGTTATGTGTTCTATTCACCATCGGTGGTTTTTTGCTCACCGCGCTGACAGGCGACCGCGTCAGCCCGCTGGTGTTTGCTCTGGTGCTGGGGGTCATCGTCGGGAATCTTCCCATGCCATGGAAAAGCCAATCCGTTGAGGCCGGACTGAAATTTTCGACCCGCTGGCTGTTGCGCACAGGCATTGTGCTGTTCGGATTTTCCGTCACCATGCAGCAGGTCTTTGCGTTGGGGCCGCGCATTGTGGTTCTGGATCTGTTGGTCATTGTCACTGTTTTGTTTGTTGGCTACCAACTGGGCACCCGCTGGTTCAAGCTGGACCCGGAGACTGCCCTGCTGACCAGTGCGGGAAGCGCCATATGCGGGGCGGCGGCCATTCTGGCAACGGAAGCCACGATTCGGGCGCGGCCTGCCACTACGTCCATGGCAGTGGCAACGGTTGTATTGTTCGGTAGCCTGGCCATGGTGGTGGAGCCCGTGTTGTTTTCGATGATCGGCTGGGATCAGGGCCTGTATGGCATTTACATCGGTGCCACCGTGCACGAGGTCGCTCAAGTGGTTGCGGCCGGCAATGCAATTGGCCCAGAGGCGCTGGCGAACGCGGTTGTCGTCAAGCTGGTACGCGTGATGCTGTTGGTACCGTTCCTGCTGCTGGTGGGCAGATGGTGGCTCAATCGCCACGCAACCAGACAGGATGGCACCCAATCCGTCGGTAAACTGACCGTTCCCTGGTTCGCGTTCGGTTTTGTGGCGGTGGCGCTGTTTAACAGCGTTGTCACGCTGCCGGAAGCCTTGCACGAAAGCCTGACGCTGACGGGCCAGATCGCACTTACCATGGCTATGGCAGCGCTGGGTTATGAAACGCGCATGTCGAAGCTTCGCGCCCTGGGGATCAAGCCTTTTGCTCTGGCACTGATGTTGTTTGTACTGCTGATCGGTGGCGGGCTTGCGGTGACTCCGATGATTGCACTGGCCTGAAATGCTGGACGCAATCGCCCGGGGTGGGTATTACGACGCTCTGTTAAAAAATCGCTCAAGCCGGGTTGTCAGAAACTGAATGGTGTGGCCGCTGTGTCGCCAGAAATGCCAATACAGCGGAACACTCAGGGCCTGATTTTCTGCAATCATGCCGTAACCCACTCCGGCCAGTGCAAACTGGACAAATCCCTGCGAGGACGGGCACAGGTGATAGCGAAAACCGCCGTGATACCCAAAGCTGTCCATGAACCGATGCTGTAACTGGTCGTTTGGGCCGTAAACGATGGCGGGTGCGCGGCTCAGCGAGTCCAGGCTGATACCGTCTGCGAAGAAGTGGTCCCGAAACTCCGGCGAAGGCCCACGTCCTGATCCTCAATCACCAGATCCATCAGCACATCTTCCTGACTGAACCTAATGTAAATGATTCAACAGTTTCTGGCCCGTCGGGGTTGGCCGTTGTAGCCTTTTTCAATGTGATTCGTGGCAGCCTGGTGGCTTTTTTGCAGGTGCCAGCACTGCGTCCGTGATTTGGTTCGGTGCCATGATGGCTGCCATCGCACTGCATCTTGCCCGTAACGGTCTGCAGGGGCCCATGATCTGAACAGGTTCCAAACCTACGTCGGGAATAAATTCCGGCCCGGCAACGCCCTTGGCCCCTGAGTTCTTATCCGACCGGCTCGATCTTGGCATCGCGTTGCCACAGCATGGAGGCGGTCGGCTTTCATTCAGCGTTCGGGGCTTTCAGCATGCATCCAACCATCGGCCAATACGTTCTATCCTTCATCGCTGTTGCCGGAACGGCAATCGGTATCAGCTTGTCTGCCAATGCGGCTGAATCCACCCGCTTCGAGCGCGGGGCCAAGGTTTACAGCCAGCAGTGTGCGGCCTGCCATCAGGCACAGGGCCAGGGCATACCGGGCTCGTTTCCGCCCCAGAAAAACCACACCGCTGAACTGTACAACGCCACCGACGGCATTGGTGGCCGCCAGTATCTTGGCCACGTGCTGCAATACGGTTTGACGGGGTCCATCGAAGTGGGGGGCACGGCGTACAACGGCAACATGCCCGCCTGGGGCGGTGCCCTCACGAACCAGCAGATCGCGGATGTGCTGAACTACGTGTTGACAGCCTTTGGTAACGAGCAGCGTCTTGCGGGAGAGTTTCAGCCCTACACCGCTGAGGAGATCAAGGCGATTGCGGGCCAGAACCTGTCCGGCAAGGACGTGTACCAGTTGCGACAGGCGGTGCTGGGTCAGTCAGTAGCGCCATCCCGGGAAGGTCCAACCGCCCGGTCGGCCCCAGAGCTGAGCCTGGAGAACGCCATCCGCGATCCGCTTTATGTGGCCGTCCAGAACAGCGGTATTGTAAGAGCCTTACCGTCAAAACAGGCCTGGCCTGGCGTGGCAGGGGCGCACTACGATGCTCTGAGCCCGGATGGCTCTCGCCTGATGGTGTCTGGTTTTAAAACCGGTAATGTCTATGTTCTGGATACGGCCAATGGCGACGTCATGGCCAGTGTGGCGATAGGCGAGGTGGCCCAGGGCGTCAAGATCTCACCGGATGGCCGCTATGGCCTTGCGGTTGCGCCGACCCAGGGCGACGTTGCAGTGATCGACATGAACACCCTCGAACTGGTGAAGAAAATTCCGGTGGGCAAGGTACCCCACAATCTCATCTACAGCGCCGACGGCAAATTTGCCTACGTCACTTTGCAGGGCGAAGGCGCTCTGGCAGTCGTGAACATGCAAACCCTGGAAAAACAGCATCAGATTCCGACGCCGGGGCTTGAGACGCCTCACAACGTTGACATCAGCGCCAACGGCCAACGGCTGTGGCTGCGCGACTTTACGGGCAACGTGGGCGTGATGGACCTGGCCAGTGAAACCATGCTGAAAACCTTCAAGGTGGGCAGTGGGCATGGCGGCATCGACGTGGTGCCCGGCGGGAAATACATCGCGACCGGGGCGATTTCCGCGTCCGCCGTGACCCTGATCGACCCCGAAAGCCTGGAAATTGTCAAGAACGTCGATGTGGGCGTCGGCCCCCATGGCGTTCGCGCCAGCCGTGACGGCCGGTTCATATACGCCTCTGTCACGGCGGATAACCAGATTGCCGTGATTGACAGCCAATCCTTGAAGGTCGTTCGCCGGCAACCCGTGGACGGCAAGTTCCCGTTCTGGATTGCGGTTCCCGGCAACCCGTAAAAAAATGTGGCGACAGGGAATAAACTGAACACAGGCGACGTCTTTGGTTAACAAGTCCACCGATTCCAAACGGGCACACAAAATGCGCAGCACCGGAAGCAAGCAGCAGTTTGACACCCTAGTACGCCCCTGGCGTTACCGGCTGTACGGTGTTGCGCAACGCCAGTCCGCCTCGACTGAAATAGCGGAAGACTATACTCAGGAAACCCTGCTTCGGGCCTGGCGGGATTTTGGCCAGTTGGACGACCAGGTAGCAATCTATGCCTGGCTGCTCAGAATTCTCAACCGTGTGGTTGCCGATGGCTACCGCCGGGACAATCGGCGGCGGCAACTGGCCCCGGTACTCACAACCGAAGACGCCGTGCTGAGCGAACACCCCTGCGCCGCTCCCGGCCCGTTCGAGCAGGCACTGAAACATCAGACCGATGCGCAGGTGATGGCCGCCGTTCGCGACCTGCCGGACAACTTCCGGCAGGTGGTTCTGTTGAGGGACTTTGAAGATCTGAGCTATCAGGACATTGCGCAGATTCTGGACCTGGCGCCAGGCACGGTGATGAGCCGCCTGTCACGAGGCCGTCGCCTGCTGGCCGAGCGATTGATCAAGGTGGCATCCGACAATCCGGCTGCCAGTGACAACACGCACACAAGGGTGACCCCCCATGAGTGATAAGCCCTCTATCACCCCCTCTTCGGAATCCCATCAGTGGTCTGACCTGCACCACCAGATTCAGGACTGGCTGGCGGGCTATGCCGATGGCGAGCTGGATGAGCATCACATCACTCTGGTTGAAGCTCACCTTGCTGGCTGTGAGGCCTGCCGACACGATGCCGAACGCCAGCGGATGCTTTCTGAACGACTACAAGAGATACCCGCGCCCAGATTGTCCCCCGCATTTGCCAAGCGCCTCGACGATACCCTTGCCAGCGTCCAGACCAGCGACAGGCGCCCGGTCGGTCAGAAGCCTCTGGAAGGCCTGAAACACTGGTTGACCCGCCTGAGCCCATCGGCTGTCATCGGAGGCGGCGGCTGGGCGGTGGCCATGGTGCTGGCGGCGATGCTTCTGGTACCCAGCCTGACGCCCGAAGATCCCAATCAGATGGCGGTGGCCAGTCAGATTCCCATGGTCAACGACGTGCTGGCCGATTATCAGCGGGTGGTGGGCAACGATCTGCGCACGCCGTCTGACGACGCCGACCTGTCGCCGCCCATGCAGTGGGCCAATGGCCGCGTTCTGGCCCGTTGGACAACCAGAGTAGGTGGCGAGCCCGCCGAGGCCTACGCCGTGCGGCTGGGCAACAGCCTGATCGTTCAGTACCAAATATCGGAGCGCGTGTTTTTCCGGAATCCGGACGTGCGACAGGCCGTGGCCCGTGCCGGTGATTTTCGAACCCGTGACAACGAGCTGGAAGTTATTGGGTTGCCGATGCGGGCATCGGGCTTACTGGTTGTGGCGCCATCGGGCAATGTGCCACCCATCGACAAGTCAGCGATGAGTGCTTCCTGAACCGACCTCGGTGGTTATTTTCTAATCAATCCCTACACTTAACTCATGCATTCGCAATCAGCCCAACAACAAAACCGGAACCAGTCCGGAGTGATCAACAATGAGGGAAATACCATGTCGATCAATGATTCGCCCGCCATTGCCTCCCAGTCTCCGGCAGAGTCAATCCAAATGAGCCGTCGGCGCCTTTTATTGGGCTCCGCCGGTGCCATGGCGTCCGTCAGTCTGCTGGGGCTCAGCCCGCTGGCCAAAGCCGCAGAGCCCAAAACGCTGCCGGACTACGTTCGCTGGAAAAACGCCAATGACGTCATCGTTCACAGTGCCAACACCATCGAAACCGAACGGGGAGCGATTGGCAGTGGTGTGGTCACTGACAGTGACAAATTGTACGTGCGCAACAATCTGCCAGCCCCGAATGCCGATATCGTTGCTGACCGCGATGCCTGGAAAGTGACTTTTGAAGGCGTGAATGGCCCCCAGTCCCTGACCCTTGGCGACCTTAAAAAAATCGGCGTGGAAACTGTGACCACGGTGCTTCAGTGTTCAGGAAACGGGCGGGCCTACTATCAGCACGGGCCGGGGGGCACCCAGTGGGGCACAGGTGCGGCCGGTTGCCTGATCTGGACCGGTGTGCCATTACGGGAGGTTGTCGCAAAACTGGGCGGCGTGAAACCCGGGATGAATTACATCACCAGCACGGGCGGCGAGAGCCTGCCTGCCGGGCTGGACCCGAAAACCATTATGGTGGAACGGTCCATTCCCCTGAAGGCTCTGGATCAGGCCCTGCTGGCCTGGGACATGAATGATGAGCCCATGCCCCTGGCCCACGGCGGCCCTTTGCGCATGGTTGTGCCCGGCTATTTCGGGGTCAACAACGTGAAATACGTGGATCGGGTGGCGTTCACCGAGGGCCAGTCGGACGCCAAGATTCAGGCCTCCGGCTATCGCATTCGTCCCATTGGCGAGAAAGGAGCACCCGATCAGCCGTCCATGTGGGAGATGCCGGTCAAATCCTGGGTTACCGCCCCCCTGACCACCGCCAGCCAGGGCAAAAACCTGGTGTACGGCGTTGCCTTCGGCGGCATGAATGCTGTCAGCAAGGTGGAGGTGTCAGCCGACGGTGGCGAAACCTGGAAGACCGCCCGCTTCCTTGGGCCCGACATGGGGCGTTATGCCTGGCGGCCGTTTGTGGTGTCGATGGATCTGAGCGCCGGCGATCACCGGATTGTCAGCCGCGCAACCGACACCGAGGGCAATACCCAGCCGCCCACACGCACGGAAAACGAGCGCGGATACGGCAACACCAGTTGGAAAGACCATGGCGTGACCGTCACCGTTTCATAAATGCATGAACCTTGTGGCGGTTCGCCCGCCGGGCCGCCCGTTTCTTTGACCGAACCAGGATTTTCCATGTCACTACGTACACTGTTATTCGCTGTACTTGTCTCTGCGTCTGCCACCGTGATGGCGGATGAACAACTCGAACTGGGCAAGAAGGTGTTCACCGAGCAGGCTCAACCCTCCTGCACCATCTGTCACGCACTGAACGATGCAGGATCGGTTGGCGAAATTGGCCCCAATCTGGACGAGCTCAAACCCTCTGCGGAGCAGGTCCGCAATGCGGTAAAGAGTGGCGTGGGGATCATGCCAGCGTTCGGTGATTCGCTGTCGGAGCAACAGATCGAGGCCGTTGCTCACTACGTTGAATCCGTAACCGGGAAATAAACGCAGGAGGGACCGCCGTGCCGGTCCCGGAGTTCACCCAACCCTGCTGAGTTGCCTAGACCTTGTGCACCTCGTAATAGCGCATCATGCCATTGTCCTCGTGCTCCATATTGTGACAATGGTAAGGATAGAGTCCCGGGAAGTCGGTGAAGGTCAGCGCAATCCGGACCCTCTCTCCGGGCAGCACCAGCACGGTGTCGTGCAGCCCTGAATCCACGATGTCGGCCGCCAACTGCCCGGCAGCTAGTGCATCGGCGTAGCGTCGGCTTAGCACCCTGAACTGCAATCCACGGACATGCATGGGATTCGGTATCATGGTGTTGTTGAAGAACTCACAAACCTCGCTTTCGCCCAACAAAACAACTTCGCCATCGGCCACCGTCGCACCTTCAAACTGACGACCTTTGATGGTAAAGCCTTGCATCAATTTCATGCCAAGCCGGAACAATCGGGGGGGCTGTGATCGTGTCCGGGCGTGGCAGGTCGGCCAGTTCATTGCTCAGCCGTTCAGGGTGTGTGGATATTTACCCCATGTCAAAGCCTAAGTTTGGGATTTGACATTTCCTTGATAAATCCTTCAACAAACCTTGACCCACCATCCAGTCTGGACTTCCCCCACTAAACACGACAACCCCGAGCCTCAAACGGAGGCAAATTGGGCGGCATTGAAGGCCATTCCGAATGTTCGCTTTGCGACCGTAGCTTACCGTCAGATCGGCGATCAAGTGATCCGTCAGGCCAATCGCTGCTTGCTATGAAAGGTTAAATTGCTCAAGCTGGATTAAATGGGTTTTTCGACGCACAGAGTAAGTTTTAGTACTCGTGATTGGTATAGATACTAAAGGTTTAAATCAGTTCTCAGACGATCTTCCACCGAAATGGGATAGTTTTTATAGGTCTAGTGAGCAGATGTATACCCAGCCCCAGAAGAAATTCCGGGCTCGAAAGCCCGAAGACATCAGGGCAGACATCGAGAAAGCAGCCGCGGCATTTGGCGACGTCCGCCGGGTTTTCCTGGCCGATGGAGACGCCATGGTGCTGCCCACCCGGCGCCTGCTGGAAATAATCGCTGATTTGAAGCGAGGCTTTCCCGGCCTGGAACGCGTTTCCAGCTACTGCCTGCCACGAAACCTGGCAAAAAAATCGGTTGAAGAGTTGGCCCAACTCCGGGAAGCCGGCCTGAAAATCCTTTATGTGGGCATGGAATCCGGCGACGACGAGATTCTTCGGCGCGTTAACAAAGGTGAAACCTGGGAATCCACCCGGTCGGCCCTGGTGAAGATCCGGGAAGCGGGCCTGGTGAGCTCGGTGATGGTGCTCAATGGTCTGGGCGGTGAAACTCTTTCACGGCAGCATGCCATTAACACTGCCACACTGTGCAATGAAACCCAGCCCGATTACCTGTCTACCCTGGTGGTCAGCTTCCCGCAGGGTGAAGAGCGATTCCGCGAGGGTTTCGGGGCGGATTTCGTACCCCTGGGCCAGCAGGCCCTGTTCGAGGAAATCCGTGTGTTCCTGGAGCACCTGGAACTGGACAACACCATTTTCCGAAGCGATCACGCCTCCAATTACCTTGTGCTCAAAGGTACGCTGGGCCGCGATAAAGACCGCCTGCTGCAGCAGGTAAACATGGCCATTACCCAGCCTGGCGCTGTGCCTCTGCGGGCAGAATGGATGCGTGGGCTCTGATCAGGGAGAAAAACATGAACCGGACACCCGATGACATTGCCAAATCCCTCGAAGATGCCGGCAAGAGCAGGGATCTGCCACCGCTGGATAAATGGCACCCCGAACTTTCCGGCAATATGGATCTGGTGATCACCCGCGACGGCCAGTGGGTCTTCAAAGGTGAGCCCATCGCCCGGGAGGCCACGGTAAAGCTGTTCTCTACCATTCTCAGGCGGGAAAGCGACGGCGAGTACTACCTGGTTACGCCGGTCGAGAAATGGCGTATCCGGGTTGAGGACGCACCACTGCTGGCCCATGGCCTGGAAGTGAAAGGCGAGGGCGCGGAGCAGGTTATTACCCTGGCCACCAACATGGGCGAAACCCTGGAGATTGGCGAGCAACACCGATTACATGTTGGCTCTTACCCTGAGACTGGCGAACCTCGGCCAGTTATTCAGGTACGCCACGGTGTTGAAGCCCGGCTGGTTACCTCGGCGTTCTATAACCTCGCCGAGCTGGCCGAGGAAACCGAAGCGGCGGGAAAAACCGTGTACGGGGTGTTTAGTCACGGAAAATTCTGGGAAATCGGGCAGGGCGGTTGAAAAGCGCCTGACCACCCCAATGAATAAGGTAGAAAACGCAGTCTGTCACTTGTTAAACTGTGGTTTCTTACTTGTTATCGAGCCTGGCTCTCTAACGAGGCCCGGTGGTCGTTAGTCCCTCTGTGCAGTCTGGCTGTTCACGATCACTTTCGATTGCCTACAATCTAAATACACAGTCATTGCGACACGCAAGGAGATCACATGGCCCAACCTCGTGTTGTCACCATCCATTACACGCTCACTAACGACCAGGGAGAGCAACTCGATTCCTCCCGCGTAGAAGGCCGTGAGCCCCTGGCATACCTGGAAGGTGCACAGAACATCATCGGCGGACTGGAAAGTGCGCTGACCGAGAAGAACGCTGGCGACCAGGTTAAAGTTTCCGTAGAGCCAGCTGAAGGCTACGGTGAAGTAAACGAAGAGCTCATCCAGCCGGTTCCGCGCTCTGCTTTCGAGGGCGTAGACACCATCGAGCCAGGCATGCAGTTCCAGGCACAGACTCCGGGCGGCCCCCAGGTCGTTCGCGTAGTAGAAGTTGGCGACGAAACCGTTACCATCGATGCCAACCACCCGCTGGCGGGCCAGACCCTGCACTTCGACGTTGAAGTGGTAGAAACCCGCGAAGCAACCGACGAAGAGCAAGAGCACGGCCACGTGCACTGATATGCCTTCTGATGGTTGATCAGAAAACGGCACCTTCGGGGGCCGTTTTTTATGGCCGGAATAATCTGCGAGCATAAAAAAACCGGGGCAAGCCCCGGTTTTCTGAAACAGTGATCGTGGATCACATGTTCGGGTAGTTCGGACCACCGCCGCCTTCCGGCGTTACCCAGGTGATGTTCTGGGCAGGATCCTTGATGTCACAGGTCTTGCAGTGAACACAGTTCTGGGCATTGATCTGGAACTTCTTGCCGCTACCGTCGTCTTTCTCGACCACTTCGTATACGCCAGCCGGGCAGTAACGCTGCGCTGGCTCGTCGTACTTCGGCAGGTTCTCTTTCAGCGGAATTTCCGGGTCGGTCAGCTTCAGGTGAACCGGCTGATCTTCCTCATGGTTGGTGTTGGAAATGAACACCGAGGACAGGCGGTCAAACGTCAGCTTGTTATCCGGCTTCGGATAGTCGATCTTCTTGCACTCAGACGCCGGCTTCAGGGTGGCGTAATCTGGAGTGGTGTCGTGGAAGGTGATCGGCAGGCTGCTGCGCAGAATGTTTTGCTCGAAGAAGGCAATCGCGCCGCCGACGATATTGCCGAACTTGTGCATGGCCGGGCCAAAGTTACGCTCGGCGTAAAGCTCCTTGTACAGCCAGCTGTCTTCGAAACGCTTCTGGAAGCTGGTGATTTCCTCACCGGATTTACCTTCCTTCAGGGCCTCGAATACGGCTTCAGCGCCCAACAGGCCGGATTTCATGGCGGTGTGGGAGCCTTTGATCTTGGAGCTGTTCAGGGTGCCGGCATCACAACCCAGCAGCAGGCCGCCCGGGAAGCTCATCTTAGGCAGGGCATTGTAGCCACCCTTGGCGATAGCACGGGCGCCGTAGGCAACACGCTTGCCGCCTTCCAGATACTTCTTGATTTCCGGGTGGTACTTGAGACGCTGGAACTCCTCGAACGGGCTGAGGTGCGGGTTGCTGTAGGAAAGATCGGTGATCAGACCAACATAAACCTGACCGTTTTCCAGGTGATACAGGAAAGAGCCGCCGGTGGAGCCAGATTCGTTCAACGGCCAGCCGGTGGTGTGAACAACCAGACCTGGCTCGTGTTTGGCCGGGTCGATGTCCCACAGCTCTTTGATGCCGATGCCGTAGTGCTGCGGATCCTTGCCTTCGTCCAGCTTGAAGTCGTTGATCAGGCGCTTGCCCAGATGGCCGCGACAGCCTTCAGTAAACAGGGTGTACTTGGCGCGCAGTTCCATGCCCGGCATATAGCCGTCTTTCTCGGAACCGTCACGGGCAACACCCATATCGCCGGTGATAATGCCTTTTACCTGACCATCTTCAACGATGGTTTCAGAGGCGGCAAAGCCCGGATACACTTCAACGCCCAGCTGTTCGGCCTGCTCAGCCAGCCAGCGGCACAGGTTGCCCAGGCTGATGATGTAGTTGCCGTGGTTGTGCATGTTCTTGGGCACAAAGGCATTGGGTACTTTGGTGGCTTTTTCCTGATTCTTCAGCAGGAAAATGTCGTCCCGGGTAACCGGGGTATTCAGGGGGGCGCCTTTCTCTTTCCAGTCCGGGAAGAGTTCGTTCAGGGCCGTGGGCTCGAATACGGTGCCGGCGAGGATGTGCGCGCCGATCTCAGAACCTTTTTCAACCACACAAACGGTCAGTTCTTCGCCGGCTTCCTGCGCCAGTTGCATGACGCGGCAGGCTGCCGACAGGCCCGCAGGGCCGCCGCCGACGATCAGAACATCAAATTCCATCGATTCGCGTTCCACGTTGGTCTCCTCAAACAGCTTTTAATGGATATTGTTTGCCCGCAGGCCTCATCAGGGGCGCCATCATACCGGTAAAAATGCGTATAGACGACAGCCCGAAACCGCTCAAAACGGCTATTTGTCCCGAAAGGATAACGCATTTGAAGAATCAAACAAACGTTTGTTTGAAATCTGCACTAACCTTTGGCATTGTACGTATACACCGAAATATAGTGTGTTTTGAGTCGATTTTTAGTATCGTCTCATTGTCAGGTCGGGTCAACCCGGTCCTTTGACTGTGAAGACTCATTAAACCCATCGTAGAAGAACGAGGAATCTATGAAGGTTCTGGTCGCTGTAAAACGAGTTATCGACTACAACGTGAAGGTGCGCGTCAAGCCGGACAACACCGGCGTTGATCTCGCCAACGTCAAGATGGCAATGAACCCGTTCTGCGAAATCGCAGTTGAAGAAGCGGTTCGTCTGAAAGAGAAGGGCGTTGCCAGTGAAATCGTTGTTGTATCCATTGGCCCGAAGGCTTCTCAGGAGCAGATCCGTACTGCCCTGGCTCTGGGTGCTGACCGTGGTATCCACATCGAGACTGACGAAGAAGTTCAGTCCCTCGAAGCGGCCAAGCTGCTCAAGGCTGTTGTTGAGAAAGAAGAGCCCAAGCTGGTTATTCTTGGCAAGCAGTCCATCGATTCCGACAACAACCAGACTGGCCAGATGCTGGCTGCTCTGACTGGTATGGGCCAGGGCACCTTCGCCTCTGAAGTGGTTGTTGACGGTGACAAGGTTAACGTAACCCGCGAAGTAGACGGCGGTCTGATGACAGTTGCTCTGAACCTGCCGGCGGTTGTTACCACAGACCTGCGTCTGAATGAGCCGCGCTACGCTTCTCTGCCAAACATCATGAAAGCCAAGAAGAAGCCGCTGGACTCCATGTCTCCGGCTGACCTGGGCGTTGACGTTGCCGCTCGCCTGTCCACCCTGAAAGTCGAAGCCCCGGCTGCACGCCAGGCTGGTATCAAGGTGGCTGACGTAGCTGAGCTGGTGGATAAACTGAAGAACGAAGCGAAGGTGATCTAAATGAGCATCCTGGTAATTGCTGAACACGACAACAGCAGCCTGAAACAGGCTACTCTGAACGTTGTAGCGGCTGCCAAGGCCATCGGTGGCGACATCGACGTGCTGGTTGCCGGTGAGAACGTAGGCGCCGTCGCTGAAGCCGCTGCCAAGGCGGAAGGCGTGAACAAGGTGCTGGTTGCCGACAACGCCGCTTACGGTCACTTCCTGGCAGAAAACCTGTCTGAGCTGGTTGCTGAAGTAGGCAAGGGCTACAGCCACATCCTGACCTCTGCCGGCACCACTGGTAAAGACTTCATGCCGCGTGTTGCTGCGCTGCTGGACGTTG
>NZ_DIHV01000029.1:28155-54518 GCF_002420325.1 Marinobacter sp. UBA5687 | reverse complement strand
TGACAGCGCTCTGCGGCACGGCCAAAATGCCTTTCCCGGGCAAGCGTAACAACGTATCGTAACTCGGTGAGGGTCATGGTGAGCTCCGGTTGGCGTACTCAGATCGAAGTTTCACTTACTTTATCAGCCAAAGGATAAGGATTGAAATTGTCTATGGCAATGACTGATGACAAGCAAAAGGCACAAATTCTGGTGGCGGGCTGCGGCAAGCTCGGGGGCGATATCGCCACGGTTCTGCTGGACGCCGGAGACGTATACGGGCTGCGCCGCAATCCGGATCGGGTCCCCCCGGGAGTAACCGGGATCGGAGCGGATCTGACCCGCCCGGAATCCATGGCCGGCAAGCTTCCGGAACACCTGGATATCGTCATCTATTGCCTGACGCCTTCCAGCTATGACCAACAGGGTTATCATCAAGCCTATGTCACTGGCCTCCAGAACTTGCTAAGCGTCATCGGCGAGCAATCCCTCAAACGGCTGATCTTTATCAGCAGCACCAGCGTCTTTGCGCAGAATGATGACAGCTGGGTCGATGAGAACAGCCCTGCCGATCCGGACCGGTTCACCGGTCAACAAATCCTCCAGGGCGAACGCACCGCCCTGAACAGCGGGCATCCAGCCACCGTGGTTCGCTTCAGCGGCATTTATGGCCCCAGCCGTCAGCGCTTTCTTGAGGAAGTCCTGGAAGGCCGCATGAATCCCCAACCACCCGCGCCTTTCAGCAATCGCATACACGAAGTTGATGCCGCCAATGCCGTGGCATGGCTTGCGCAAAAAGCCCTGAACGGTGAGAACCTGGAGCCACTGTACGTCGCCAGTGATTGCGAGCCGGTTCGACTGGATGAGGTGGTTGACTGGGTTCGCGACCAGGTGCCGTGCAAAGCCCCGGTGGAAGGCGCCCGTAAGGGTGGACGAGCCGGCAGCAAGCGCTGCAGTAATCGGAAACTGCTGGAGAGTGGTTTCGAGTTCCGGTACCCCGATTATCGGGCGGGGTACCGGGAGATGATCAGCAAGCTCTGACGCTTAGCTGAGCACCATAACGGCTTCCATTTCCACCGGAACACCTTTCGGCAGCGCGGCTACACCCACGGCGGCGCGTGCCGGATACGGCTCCTGGAAATAGGTCGCCATGATCTCGTTAACGGTGGCGAAGTTGGCCAGGTCCGTCATGTAGATATTCAGTTTGACGATGTCCTTGAGCTCGCCACCGGCCGCTTCACACACGGCTTTCAGATTCTCGAACACCTGACGGGTCTTGGCGGCAAAGTCGCCCGCCACCACTTCCATGGTTTCCGGGTCCAGCGGAATCTGGCCAGACAGATACACGGTGTCTCCGGCTTTAACAGCCTGGGAGTAGGTACCAATCGCCTGAGGGGCGTTTTCGGTCTGGATAACAGATTTGTTGGTCATGACCTGTAATTTCCTCTTTTCCAAAACGCCAATCGTCACCTCTGGGCGCGGCCACTGTCAACCACGCGAAGGTCTCAGTGCCGGACCCGACCGATATGGGTCACCGCACGAATGTTCCGGACTCGGCGCATCACCCGCGCCAGATGCTTGCGGCCATTCACGTGTACCACCAGGCTGACGATGCCGAAGCGCGCGTTTTGGTCTTCCACACTGATGCGCTCGATGTTGCCGTCTGCCATGGCAACGGCGTTCGCTACTTCGGCAATCACCCCGCGCTGGCGCTCCAGTTCAACCCGCAGCTCCACCGAGAATTCGTCGGTAATGTCCTTGGCCCATTTCAGGTGAGTCAGCCGGGCACGACCTTCATCGTCCTCCGGCAGGCGGGAACAGGTGTCTGAATGAATCACCATGCCATTGCCGGAGTCCATCACGCCGACCACCGGGTCCCCCGGAATGGGCTTGCAACAATTGGCAAAGCGCACCAACAGCCCTTCGGTGCCGCGAATGGTAACGGCGCCCTGCTTGCTGTCCGGGGCATTTTCCAGGTTGGCCGGCGCGTCCATCACGTCATTACCGGACACCAACTGACGGGCCACCAGATAGGCCATACGGTTGCCCAGACCAATATCGCTGATCAGATCATCAAAGCTGTTGACCTGGTTATGATTAACCACCGCCTGCTTCTGGGCATCGCTGATATCCGACAGCTTGGCACCAAAACCCTTGAGCGAGCGTTTGAGCAGGGTCCGGCCCAGCTCCATGGACTCGGCCCGTTTACGGGTTTTGAGTACATGCCGGATACTGCTTCGGGCTTTGCCGGTCACCACGAAACTGAGCCAGGCAGGGTTCGGGCGGGCGCCCGGTGCGGTGATGATTTCTACGGTCTGCCCGCTTTGCAGCGGTTGGCTCAACGACGCCAGATTGCGATTGATGCGACACGCCACAGAGGCGTTACCGATATCGGTATGGATCGCATAGGCGAAGTCCACCGGAGTTGCCCCGCTCGGCAGCTCCATAATCCGGCCCTTGGGCGTAAACACATAAATCTCGTCCGGGAACAGGTCCACCTTGACGTGTTCGATGAACTCCATGGAATCATCTGCGCGTTCGCGCATTTCCATGAGCCCCTTCACCCAGCGATCCACCCGGGATTGATTGATGGTGGTCACGCCGGAGGCTTCGTTCTTGTACATCCAGTGGGCGGCAATACCATTATTGGCAATGTGCTCCATCTCCTCGGTCCGGATCTGAATCTCGATGTTCACGTGCATGCCGAACAGGGTGGTGTGGATGGACTGATAGCCGTTTGCCTTGGGCATGGCGATGTAATCTTTGAAACGCCCGGGCAGCGGCTTGTAGAGACTGTGCACGGCACCAAGTATGCGATAACAGTTATCCTCGGTATCCGTGATGATCCGGAACGCATACACGTCCATGATTTCATGGAAGGATTTCTGCTTGAACTTCATCTTGTTGTAGATGGAGTTCAGGTGTTTCTCCCGCCCCAGAATGCGGCCCGGCAGCCCACGCTCCTCCAGCTTTTCCTGCAATTTTCCCCGGATGTCCTCAATAATCTCCCGGTGACTGCCACGAAGCTTCTCCACCGCCTTGGAGATGTACTTGGAGCGCATGGGATAGAGCGAGGAAAAGCCCAGATCTTCCAGCTCGGTACAGATGGAATGCATACCCAGGCGATTGGCAATGGGCGCATAGATATCGAGGGTTTCGGTCGCTATACGCAGGCGCTTCTCGTACGGCATGGGGCCAAGGGTGCGCATGTTGTGCAGGCGGTCCGCCAACTTCACCAGAATCACCCGGATATCCTTGGCCATTGCCAGGGTCATCTTCTGGAAGTTTTCCGCCTGGGCTTCAGCCCGGGAGCGGAATTCAATCTGGGTCAGTTTGGAGACACCATCCACCAGTTCGGCCACATCGTCTCCGAACTGCTCCGCCAGCGCGTCTTTCGGAATACCGGTATCTTCAATGACATCGTGCAGCATGGCGGCCATCAGGCTCTGATGGTCAAGCCGGAGGTCGGCAAGAATTCCGGCCACAGCCAGGGGGTGGGTAATATAACGGTCGCCGCTTTTGCGCATCTGGCCCTCGTGGGCCTGCTCGGCGTAATAGTAGGCCCGTCGCACCTGATTGATGCGATTGGTATCGAGGTAGGAACTGAGCTCTCTGGCCAGCTCTTCTACCGTTGCCTCTGCTGCGACCACCGCGCCTCCATCGTTCTCAGTATACCGGGGACAAAAAAGCCCGAATGCGTGCATCCGGGCTTCCGTTGTCCTTCCTGGCAGGTTCTATAGTTACACTATAAAACTGCGGAGGCAGATTTCAATGCTTCTCAATTACCGGCACGTATTTTTACGCATCGCCGGCAACCGGACGAACTCAGTCGTCGTCTTCTTCCAGCAGAAGATCGCGGGTCACCTTGCCTTCTGCAATCTCACGCAGGGCAATAACGGTCGGCTTGTCATTCTCTTCCGCAACCATCGGCTCGGCACCCTTGGTGGCGATCTGGCGGGCGCGTTTGGTGGCCAGCATGACCAGCTGGAATCGGTTATCTACGTTTTCCAGACAATCTTCAACGGTAACTCGTGCCATTATCTTCCCCGAACAAAAAGAATCACTGATTTAGCAGACCGCGTAGTTTACTGGCCCCGGCTCAATTTGTATACAGTGAAAACCACCATCACCCGTGAGCGGACAAGTCCCGCAGCAACTCACCGTGGCGAACCTGCTGGGTGGCCATTTTCAGCCGCTCACTGCGGACAATGGCCAGCAGATCAGCTAATGCCACCGCAAAGTCATCGTTGACCACCAGGTAATCAAACTCGACCGCGTGCCGGCACTCTTCCTCCGCCTCCGACAGCCGCCGTTCGATGACTTCCGGCGCGTCAGTACCACGGCCAACAAGTCGCTGGCGCAGGATTTCAGCCGAGGGCGGCACAATGAAAATGCTCACACATTCCGGAATCAGCCGGCGCACCTGTTCCGCCCCCTGCCAGTCAATCTCCAGGATCACATCCTGCCCGGTAGCGAGAGTTTCCCGCACCCACACCTGGGAGGTGCCATAGTAGTTGCCGAAAACATCCGCATGCTCCAGGAAATCACCCCGGGCAATCATGGCCTCGAACTCATCCCGGCTGATGAAGTGATAGTTCACGCCATCCTGCTCTCCATCGCGCATCGGGCGAGTGGTGTGGGATACCGACACCCCCAACTGGGAATCCTGACGGAGTATTTCCGACACGAGGCTGGTCTTGCCCGCGCCGGAAGGAGCGGAAATCACAAACAGGGTACCCTGCCCACCGGCCTGCTTCATGGCTTGAAGACTCCTGAACAACAGTTTGCGGCCAACACGCATGGCCAGAAAGCGGCAAATTATACGGGGTTTGACTTATCTCCGCATCCCGGCCCGGGTTCAGCTGTTAGTATGACCGCAAACACCCACAGTAAACGGATACCGCCATGGAAAAACTCCTGATCATCATGGATCACCACCATAAAGACCAAACCGCCCTCGCCCGTGGCGTGGCACTGGCCCGGGCAACGGGCGCAGCGGTGGAGGTCGTGGCGTTTGTGCATGAATATCTGGATGCACTGCCGGGCGATCCGGAGGTACAACAACGGGCCCGACAGGCGCTCATGGAACATCGCCAGAAATGGCTGGAACAGATGCTGGCGCTGGCCGATTGCAATGATCTGAAGATCCATGCCCGAACGGTCTGGGAAAAGCACATTCACCTGTGGGTAATTGCCCAGTGCCAGAAAGAGAACGTTGGTGTCGTGGTAAAGACGGGCCATCGCTCAGAAACCTTCCTGTATACCCCAACCGACTGGCACCTGATTCGCGAGTGCCCGTCACCGGTGATGCTGGTGGCGGAGAACAAATGGAACAAGGCTCGGCCAATCCTGGCGGCGGTGGACCTGAGCTCCGACAAACCCGTGAAGAAAGCCCTGAACAATCGCATCATTGATCGCGCCTGGCATCTGGCGAAGGCTCTGGAAACAGAGCTGCACCTGGTGCACGCACTTCATACCTCGGTGGTTCTGGCCGACCTGGACATCATCGACCCTCTGGCCCACGCCAGAAAACGGGAAGCGGCCCTGAAACCGCAGATTGAACACCTGTGCAACACCTGGCACCTGATGCCGGAACAGGTCCACATCGAATCTGGCCCTGCTCAAAAGATCATTCCCAGTGTTGCCAACCGGATCAAGGCCGACATGGTCGTCGTCGGCACCACCGGTAAAACCGGCCTGGCCGCCCGTGTCATCGGCAACACGGCCGAAAAGGTGCTGACGCATTTGCGGACCGACCTGCTCGCCATCAAGCCGGCGGAGTAAACCGCACGAACGCCGGGGAGGCACCAACCACCCCGGCTTATACCTCACTCCAGATTCTGCACCTGTTCCCGCATCTGCTCGATCAACACCTTGAGATCCACCGCAATACGGGTAACCGCCGCATCGATGCTTTTGCTGCTGAGGGTGTTGGCTTCGCGGTTCAGCTCCTGCATCAGAAAATCCAGGCGCCGGCCGATAGCATCGTCGTTCTTCAAGGTGTCGGTAACCTCACTGATGTGGGCATCCAGCCGGTCCAGCTCCTCCGCCACATCACTTTTCTGGGCCAGCATGACCATTTCCTGGGCTACACGCTCCGGATCCAGCTCCACTTTCGCCTTCTCAAACCGGTCTTTCAGATTCCGCTCCTGGGCGGCCAGCAGTTGCGGCATTTTCTCACGCACCTCTGCCACCAGCTTACCCATGGTGGCCAGACGATCCTCGAACAACGGCCTCAGACGCTCGCCTTCCCGTTCGCGCACACTCGTCAACTCAGCCACGGTATCGGCAAACAGATCTGCCGCTGCCTCCTTCGCCGCGCTGTAGTCCTTTTCGGGCAAAGACATCACCCCCGGCCAGCGCAGAATATCGAGCGCATTGATGTGGGCCGGGTTATCCAGCATACGGTTGATATGATTGGCCGCCTCATTCACAGCCCGGGCCATCTCATCACTGATTTCAAAGCCCTGGACATCACTCTCGGCCGACTGCAGGCGCATGGAGATATCGACCTTGCCCCGCTTCAAGCCCTGCTTGCGCAATTCCTCCCGAAACCGGTTCTCAAGCTCACGAAAAGCCTCCGGCAATCGGAACGAAGGTTCCAGATAGCGGTGATTCACCGTACGAATCTCACAAGTAAGAGTACCCCAGTCACCCTGGGCGTCCTTGCGGGCAAAAGCAGTCATGCTGCGGATCATAGTGACTCCAGTGTTCGTCAAAGGAACATCGAGTTTAACAGGCAAACACCCGGAGCGGCGAACCCGACCAAAGGGGCACGCAGCCTCCCCCGCCGGTCGCTTGCTACGTGCTATACTCGTTGCCCTTTCAAAACGCCCGACCGGCACCAGCCGGACATTCATATTCAGAAACAGGACACACTATGCGACCAAGCGGCAGAACGCCTGAGCAACCCAGAGACGTCCGCATCACCCGGAACTACACGCGCCACGCCGAAGGCTCGGTATTGGTGGAATTCGGCGATACCAAGGTGATCTGTACTGCCTCTGTCGAGAACAAAGTGCCACCGTTCCTGCGCGGCGAAGGCAAAGGCTGGATCACCGCCGAGTACGGCATGCTGCCCCGCTCCACCGGCAGCCGCATGGGCCGGGAAGCTGCCCGTGGAAAACAGGGTGGCCGCACCGTGGAAATCCAGCGCCTGATCGGTCGCAGCCTGCGCGCCGCAGTGGACCTCGAAGCGCTGGGCGAACACACCATCACCATCGACTGTGACGTGATCCAGGCCGACGGCGGCACCCGCACTGCTGCGATCACCGGTGGCTGCGTGGCCCTGGTAGACGCGCTGAATCACCTGGTAAAAGAGAAACGCCTGAAGAAATCACCTCTCAAACAGATGGTGGCGGCGGTATCTGTCGGTGTCTACAGGGGCACCCCGGTAGCCGATCTGGACTACCCGGAAGACTCCGAAGCCGAAACCGACATGAACGTGATCATGACCGACCAGGGCGGCTTTATTGAAATTCAGGGAACTGCGGAAGGTGCGCCGTTCGAACAGACAGAACTGGACGCCATGCTTACGCTGGCGAGAAAAGCCATTAACCAGTTGTTTGAGATCCAGCAAGAAGCCCTGGAAGGCTAAATCAGAAGTCTGGGGCGGCGTTGCGGAAAGCCTCCCCCAGAATTTCGGAGGCCATGGATGGCCGGAGAGAAGCGCACATGGATGTGCTCGTAGCGGTTCTGGGGGAGGCTTTCCGCAACGGCGACCTCCCCCGAAAACGCGACCGACGATCTCAAAGCCTAGAAGCCGATCTCGATATCGTAATCCATGATCACAGGGGCATGATCAGAGAACCGGGTCTCGTCATCAATCCAGCCATCGCGAATGGTCTTGCGAATACCCGGTGTCAGCAGGTGATAATCCACCCGGATACCCGCCTTCTTACGGGAACCCTCAGTCTGCTCCGGCCACCAGGTGAACTGATTGCTCTGCTTGTTGATCTCGCGGAACGCATCAATACAGCCCATTTCATCAAACAAACGATCCAGCCATGCCCGCTCATGGGGCAGGAAACCGGAGAAATCGGTCTTGTGATAAAGCGGGCTTGCGTCGGTTACATGATGAGCGGTCTGAAGATTCGCGCATAGAATAAACTGACGACGTTTGCGCAGGGTTTTCTGCATATGAATGCCAAAGGCTTCCATGAACTCGTCTTTGTGATCGAGCACTGTCAGGTCGTCTTCACCGATCAGTTCTTCCTCGCGGCCGAGGGCACAGGGCGCGAGCACGCAGGCAACGGAAACCTTGTCGAAGTCGGCCTGGATAAAGCGGCCTTCCCGGTCTGCCTGCTCATTGGCAAAGCCATACATGATGGCCTTCGGGAAATGACGGGTGTAGATGCCGACACCACCGTGTTCGTTCAGTTCACCATCAATGAAGTAGGCCTCGTAGCCTTCCGGAATCAGGTTCCTGTCTTCAATTTCGTAGGCGCGCATGCGGTGGTCCTGCACACAGACCACATCAGCGTCCTGTTCGGCAAGCCAGTCAAAAAAACCCTTTTCAACAGCCTGCTCAAGACCATTGACGCTGATTGATACTACCCGCATACGTGTTCCCTGATTCGGTTTGTGTGTATGATACCGTTTTTACGCTTTAATTAAAGATCAAACCCCGCCAGAAGCCTTGCCATGCATGACTATCAGCAAAAATTCATTGAGTTTGCCATCCAGCGGAATGTGCTGCGTTTTGGAGAATTCACACTCAAATCCGGGCGCACCAGCCCCTACTTCTTCAATGCCGGACTGTTCAACACCGGAAACGACCTGCTTGAGTTAAGCAAGGCCTATGCCGCTGCGATAGCACGCAGCGGGCTGGATTATGACATCATTTTCGGGCCTGCCTATAAGGGCATTCCGTTGGCCACGGTAACCGCCATGGCACTTGCAACAGACGGTAACAGCAAACCTTTTGCCTTTAACCGCAAAGAAAAGAAAGATCATGGTGAGGGTGGCAATATTGTTGGCGCCCCACTACAAGGTAAGGTACTGATTGTTGACGACGTGATTACCGCAGGCACGGCCATCCGGGAATCTATCGACATCATCCGGGCCGCCGGAGCCGAACCGGCCGGCGTGCTGATTGCCCTGGACCGACAGGAAAAGGGCAACGGTGAACTGTCCGCCATCCAGGAAGTCGAGAAAGAGTTCGGCATCCCCGTTGTCAGCATCATTCGTCTTGAACAGGTACTGGACTACCTGAAGGCCAATCCGGAATTTGCCGGCCATGCGGAGAACGTGGCCAGCTACCGGGACCGCTACGGAGTCTGATGAATGCGTCACCATCTGACCGTTTCTCCTGTTGTTGCCGGCGTTGCGGCTTTCGGACTGCTGTTTGCGGCCGGCGCCCAGGCAACCATGTACCGTTACACGGATGAAAACGGACGGCTGGTTATCAGCAACACCATTCCCCAGGAAGCGACCAAACGTGGTTACGATATCCTGAGCAACAACGGCCGGGTGGTCGAAACCGTTGCCCCCGCCCCCACCGCAGAAGAAATCGCCGCCCGGGAAGCCGAGAAAGAGCGCCAGAAGCAACTGGAAATCCAGCAGGAGCAGGATCGTCTGCTCCTGAAACGCTTCAGCCATCCGGATCAGGCTGTGCGCGCCATGCATCGCAAGATCCGCGAACTGGAAGGCATTATCCAGCTGAAGCGCGGGAACATTTCAGTAATTTCCAGCCAGCTCGACAGCGAGCAGAGCCGCGCGGCGGATATGGAGCGCGCTGGCCGGGACATCCCGGAAACGACGCTGGAGAAAATCCGCAGGCTCGAAGCCCAGATTCGAGATATCGAGCGGGAGATTTCCGCTCAGCGGCAGGATATCGGCGAAATGAAAAAGGCCTACGAATCAGACATCAAGCGCCTGGAAGAAATCACCGGGGAGACACGAACACTCCCCCTGGAGCCGGAAGAAAACTAAGCTCCACTAATGACAAAGGGCGCTCAACCGAGCGCCCTTTGCGAATGACTCACCAACTCGCCGAATCAAGCAGTGGCGGCAGTGGTTTTCTTGGCCGCAGGCTTGCGGGCAGTGGTCTTGCGCGCAGCCGGCTTCTTGGCGGTTACGGACTTCTTGGCATCCTGAGCGGCTTCTGAAACATCATCGGCTGCTTCAGAAACGGCGTCCGCACCTTCGGCAGCTTCTTTTTCCAGCTTCGCAACCAGCTCAGCGGCGAAATTGCCAAAGCGGGAGTTCAGCGAACGCAGCTGCTCGAACAGGTTCTCGGAGTAGCCGTTGTAACGCTTGCGCAGGGTCTTTACGCTGTACTCGCGCGCTTCCGCCTCCAGCTTTTCTGCATAATCAAACGGCTTGGACGCCAGCTTCTTCTGCTGCTCTTCAGCCGCGTTGATGCCTTTCTCAACGATGTCTTGCAGCTGTTCCTGATAGGATTTCAGTTTACCCATGGTGGTTCTCCCTGTTTTCCGAGTCGTTTCGGCACCGCGTTTTGCAGAGCCTTTGGTAACTTTCACCTACCAAAGTACGGCCAAAAATTAGAATGTTCATACTAAACACAGATAGGGGTTTTTACCGATTATTCACTTGATCACAGAATACTCGCTGGCATAATCGCACACTGTTTTAACGAAGCCCGTCTCCCGGTTGTATTCAGGCTCCATACGAACGAATACCAGAGGGCGCGCCTGCAGCGCCCCGTATGCGAGTAGTTATGAAGAGAACGCTTTATCCCAGTCCGCTGTCACGAACCGCGGCCACACTCCTTTGCCTGTTTGCCATACTTCTGGCCGGCTGCCAGGAAGACACGCGAGCCAGTAAACTGGATTCAAAACGCGCTTCGGAGATGGCAGACAGCCGCCTGAAACAGGCGCAGGGCGACCTGCTTGCCACGCTCGGCCAAAGCCAGCCGGACGATCAGGAAACGCCACAGCCACCTGGCGCCGACATCCCGAAGACCCTGGTATGGAACCCACCGCTCACCCGTGAAGACGGCTCAGCACTGACACCTGGTCAGATTGCCGGTTACCGCATCTATTACCGACTGAAACATCAGGAGAGCTTCAGCGTCATTCCGCTGAACGATGGCAGCAAAACCCGATACACCCTGTCGGAGATGCAGCCCGGCGCCTACGAGTTCTCAATCACAACCATTGATGTGGATGGCCTGGAAAGCAGGCGATCAGACCCGGTTGAGGTCAACCTGATCTGACCGGAAGGACGGGTTACCAGCGGAAGATCACCCAACTGGGCACGAGCAGGTCGGACTCGGTATCCTGAACCCAGCCACCGCCGTCGGCCGGCACCAGGTAGTATTCCGGGCCAATGTCAGGCACCACTTTGATCTCCATCAGCTGGCCATTCACCCGATACTCATAAAACACTTCTTTCTCGCCGGGGCGAATAACAATCTCCGCACCACCCTCCGGCGGCTGGTAATCGGAAATAACCACAGGTTCCTGAGGGGTAACCACCGGGGTGGCATCCAGAGCCCCTTCATCCTGGGCCAGCAACGGCGCAGAGAAGCAGCCCCACAGCAGGGCGGAACAGGCGATTCGTTTCATTTTCGTGGTACCCTTTGGTTCATCTTTCTGGCTAGAGTTGCACAAGCCAATCCACGCTTCAATCAGAATCCGGACCTGTTTTGATATGACTGAACAAACCAACCCTCCCGTGGTTCTGGTGGACGGATCGTCTTACCTGTTCCGTGCCTACCATGCCCTGCCGCCACTGACCACCAGCAAGAATCACCCGACTGGCGCCATCAAAGGCGTAATCAGCATGTTGCGGCGGATTGAACAGGACTTTCCGGGCTCAAAAACCGTGGTGGTATTTGATGCCAAGGGCAAGACTTTCCGGCACGACATGTATGAGGAATACAAAGCCAATCGCCCCCCCATGCCGGATGATCTGGCGGTACAGATTGAGCCCATTCACGAGATTGTCAGGGCGATGGGCTTACCGCTGTTGATCGTGCCCGGCGTCGAGGCCGACGATGTCATCGGCACCCTGGCCCATGAAGCCACCAGCAAGGGCATCGATGTGGTCGTGTCTACCGGCGACAAGGACATGGCCCAACTGGTCAGCGACCACGTGACCCTCATCAACACCATGACCGAAACCGCCATGGACCGGGACGGGGTCGTTGAAAAGTTTGGTGTTACCCCGGAGCAGATCATCGATTACCTCGCCCTGGTGGGTGACAAAGTCGATAACATTCCCGGTGTAAACAAATGCGGCCCGAAAACCGCCGTCAAATGGCTGCAGAGCTACGACAACCTCGACAACCTCATTGAACATGCCGACGAAATCAAGGGCAAGATCGGCGAATACCTCAGGGAAGCAACCGACACCCTGCCCCTGAGCCGGGAGCTGGCCACCATCCGGACCGATGTGGAACTCGAATTCGGGCTGGAAGATCTTCAGGAACGCCAGCAGGACGACGCCAGTCTGTTGGAGCTCTTCAAAGAGTACGAATTCCGCACCTGGATCGCGGAACTGGAAAACGGCTCCTCATCAGACGACGGCTCCCAGAATAGCCAGCCACAGCCGAAACCTTCGGTGGAGAAGCAATATCAAGTCATTACCGAGCAGGCGGACCTGGACGAGTGGCTGAAAAAACTCAAAGATTCCGATCTGTTCGCCTTCGACACCGAAACCACCAGCCTCCGCTACATGGATGCCGAAATTGTCGGCGTGTCGTTTGCCGTCGAGCCGGGAAAGGCCGCTTACGTGCCACTGGGCCACGACTACATGGGCGCCCCGGAACAACTGGACCGTGACTCGGTACTGGAACAGCTGAAGCCGCTGCTCGAAGACCCGAAACACAAAAAGGTCGGGCAGAACCTCAAGTACGACAAAAATGTGCTGGCCAACCATGACATACAGCTGGAGGGCATCGCCGAGGACACCATGGTGGAGTCCTACGTGCTGAATTCGGTCGGCACCCGCCACGACATGGACAGCCTGGCCCGAACCTATCTTGATGAAGAAACCATCACCTACGAATCGATTGCTGGCAAAGGTGCCAAGCAACTGACCTTCAACCAGATCGATCTGGAAAGAGCGGGGCCCTACGCCGCCGAAGACGCTGACATCACTCTGCGCCTGCACCAGACTCTTGCCCCGAAGCTGAAAAACACCGGCAAACTGGAATCTGTCTACCGGGAAATCGACCTGCCGCTGGTCCCTGTGCTGTCCCGGATGGAACAGCGGGGCACTCTGATCAGTGCCAGCACGCTGCGCCAGCACAGCCAGGAACTTGCCGAGCGCATGGCTGAACTGGAGAAGGAAGCGCACGAGGTTGCCGGCGAAGCTTTCAACCTGGGCTCCACCAAACAATTGCAGGCCATCCTTTACGACAAACTTGGCCTGCGGGTCATCAAAAAGACACCCAAGGGCGCCCCGTCTACGGCCGAGCCGGTTCTGCAGGAGCTGGCCCACGAGCACGAACTGCCCCGGCTGATTGTCGAGCACCGCAGTTTAAGCAAGCTGAAGTCCACTTACACTGACACCCTTCCCGAGCTTATCCACCACCGCACCGGGCGAGTGCACACTTCCTATCATCAGGCAGTGACAGCGACAGGACGTTTGTCTTCATCGGAACCCAACCTGCAGAACATTCCGATTCGGACCCAGGAAGGCCGACGCATACGCCAGGCATTTATTGCCCCGAAAGGCTACAAGCTGCTGGCCGCCGACTACTCCCAGATTGAGCTTCGCATCATGGCCCACCTGTCTGGCGACAAAGGGTTACTGACTGCGTTCGAGCACGGCGAAGACATTCACAAGGCCACCGCAGCCGAAGTCTTCGGCGTGGCGGTGGATGAGGTAACCGGCGCCCAGCGCCGAAGTGCCAAGGCGATCAACTTCGGGCTGATCTACGGGATGTCGGCATTCGGACTCTCGCGCCAGCTGGAAGTGGACCGGAAAACCGCTCAGGAGTACATCGACCGGTATTTCGAGCGTTACCCCGGCGTACTCAAATACATGGACAACATCCGCAAACAGGCCCATGACGACGGCTACGTGGAAACGCTCTACGGCCGCCGCCTGTACCTGCCAGAGATCAACGCACGTAACAAGCAGCTGCAGCAGGCCGCCGAGCGCACCGCCATCAATGCGCCCATGCAGGGCACGGCCGCCGATATCATCAAGCGGGCCATGATCGAGGTAGACAACTGGCTACGCAGAGAACACGCGAACGATGCCTGCATGACCATGCAGGTCCACGACGAACTGATCATCGAAGTTCGCGAAGAGGCCGTAGACAAAGTCAAAGAAGGCCTGGTCAAGCGCATGTCCGCCGCCGCCAGCCTGGATGTGCCACTGCTGGTGGAAGCCGGTGTGGGTGACAACTGGGACCAGGCTCACTAAAAGCCCCGCAACTTCGGATAACGCCCTGTTTCTGAACAACATCCCGCTTCCGGGCACAGGAACAGGGCAGACTCTCCGCCCACACCCTCGCAGACACCAGCAAAGACGGCCATCGGCACTGAGGCACGAATTCTGCATTGTCCTCCGATGTCTCGGGGCCCTTCGCCCCATGCAGTGACACCAATGCGAGGTCCAAGCGATGAATTCCGCAACCAGCGAACGCAACTGGCTGTTCGACCCCAGTCTTCTGAAACTCGTGCATCAGTGCCGCCGGCTTATCCAGTCTGAATTCGGCGTAAAACTGCACCTTAACGAAGATGGCCTGGAGCAACACCTGGCCGAGTACGCCCGTAAAACCCGTTCAAAGCATCTGGTTCATACCTGGGAAGCGCTTAAACAGAGAGTACCGGAGCTGAATACCGCCAATATCGAAGAGGAAATTGCGCCACGGATGTACCGCGGACAACCCATAGCGGAGGAAGGTGCCAAAAAAGCTACAGAGGAACTGTCGGAACCTGACTGCCCCCGGCAGAAAAAGGTGATCTACCGGGGCCAGGTGGTGGGCTGATTCCGGAAGGAATCAGCCTCAGAGGGCTATTCGAGAATCAGAAGGCTTTGCTGACTTCGAATGCGGCGCTCCAGGCGCTGAGTTCATATTCAGCCTGGTAGTTTGCATTTGAGATCGGCTGGCCCGTCGGATCAGCGTGACTGTACTCACGATCATCAACCTTGGCGTCGTCGGCAAAGATCAGCGTGCCTACCGCCACATCAACCGTCCAGCCACTTTGCACGTCCTTCCACTGAGTACCCAAGGTGAGCCAATGGCGATCTTCAGAGGGAATACGAGCGGTAACATACTGGTCGACCGGTGATTCATCAAAGGCATAGCCAGCTTTGAGAGCCCACTCGGGCGTAGCCTGCCAAATACCACCCACGTTGAACTGCCACGTGTTCTTCCACTCTTCGGTGATGTGGGTGATGGGCATATCACCTACTCGACCAATCTCAGCCGAAACCTCACCCGATTGCCCCTCACGACTGTTGATGTCGAGTTCTTCGAATCGACTCCAACGGGCATAAGTAGCACCCGCCAAAAGGGTAACATTATCAGTCAATCGATGGCGCAAGCCCAGCGTGGCGCTTTCAGGAATCGCGAGAGGTACCGTAACGTTTTCGGTCAGGGTCTGCGGTGCCAAACCAAAGGGAGACTGAGCACTCGGAGCCGGATAGCCCTCAAGCTCAATTTCGCCTTCAAGCTCGAACTCGGTGCCTGTTTGAGCAGTCAAACCGATTTGAGTCTGCTCAGACAGCTCGTACAAAAAACCAACCCGGAAATTGATTGCAACATCATCGCCCTCAATATCCGCATACGGAGCTCCAAATGCTTGCTCATACTGCGTTGCAAGCCCGTTGGCTTGAGCTGGTGGCAACCCCCGTTGAACCAACCCACCTCGAATATCCTGGAACTTACTGAGTCGGCCCTCGGCGTACATGATGTTCAGCGTTGCCCCCATTGAAAGGCCTTTGCCGTTATTAATGGCAATAGAGGGCGTAAAGGCAATCGCCGTCAGCTCGGTCTTGTCGGCAAAGTAACGGCCCACAAAGTCATTGTCGTAGTCTGCCGCCAGACCGTATGGCGCATGGATGCCGAAGCCTACATCGATGGAATCGTTGATTTCGTGGGTCAGATAGAAATTCGGCAGAACCGCAGGATCAGCAATATCACCACCGCGGGATCCCTCTACGTCACCGCCGAGCTGGTTAACCGCTTTCGCACCACTTTTCGCCTCAGCATCAATATCCAACACCGCCGCACCAAACGAAATATTGGTGCCGGAAAGCTGGCTCATACCGGCCGGGTTGAACAGAACCGTGGTGGCATTCTCAGGGTTGGCGGCAGCGCCGGCATTGGCCACGCCCATCTGGCTGGCGCTCTGCTCGTTCAGGGAAAAACCGCCGGCCAGAACGCTGGCCGGTGCTGCTACGGCTGCCAGCGTCACCAAACGGATCGCTTTTACGAGTGCGTTGGTATTTTTGTTCATGGTGTCTCCTTTTTTAGAATCGCGCGGAGTATACGCAGCACATGGCAACCGCCTCAAATGCCAAAGCTACTGGTTCGCGCCGCTAACCAATTACAACTTTGGTATTAGATGCCGCCCCCGGTGAACGGGGGCGGAAAACGAGGACGTCAGTCGTCCTGAATGGTGAGTTTGTCGACGGAGGAAGACAGCTTGTCTGCACCCTGGGCGTCAGCACCCAGCTTGATCATCAGGCGCAGATCGTTGGCGGAATCTGCGTGCGCAAGGGCATCTTCGTAGGTGATGGAACCCTCCGCATACAGCTTGTACAGAGCCTGATCGAAGGTCTGCATGCCAGACTCGTTCGATTTTGCCATCAGCTCTTTGAGTTTGTGCACTTCGCCCTTGCGGATCAGGTCTGCCACCAGCGGGGTGTTGATCAATACCTCGATAACCGCCTTACGCCCCTTGCCGTCCGGCGTGGGAACCAGTTGCTGGGCGACGATGGCCTTCAGGTTCAGAGACAGATCCATCCAGATCTGGTTGTGCTGCTCCGGCGGAAAGAACTGGATAATCCGGTCCAGCGCCTGGTTGGCGTTGTTGGCGTGCAGGGTGGCCAGACACAGGTGGCCGGTTTCGGCGAACTGAACCGAGTATTCCATGGTCTGGCGTGTCCGCACCTCACCAATCAGAATGACATCCGGCGCCTGCCGCAGAGTGTTCTTCAGAGCCACCTCAAAGCTTTCGGTATCAATACCCACTTCCCGCTGGGTCACGATACAGCCCTGGTGTTGATGCACGAATTCGATCGGGTCTTCGATGGAGATGATATGGCCGCGACTGTTGCGGTTGCGATGGCCAAGCATGGCCGCCAGCGAGGTGGACTTACCGGTACCGGTTGCACCCACAAACATGATCAGGCCACGCTTGGTCATGGCCAGATCCTTGATGATCTCCGGCAGCGACAGATCGTCAATCTGGGGGATTTTCACCTCAATCCGGCGAAGCACCATGCCGCAAAGGTTGCGCTGGAAGAAGGCCGACACCCGGAAGCGGCCAATGCCCCGGGCACTGATGGCAAAGTTGCATTCGTGGGTTTCTTCAAACTCGGCGCGCTGTTTGTCATTCATGGCGCCGTAGACAAACTCCCGCGTCTGTTCTGGCGTCAGGGCATTCTTGGTAACGGGCAACACCTTACCGTTCACCTTCATGCTGGGAGGCACCCCTGCTGTAATAAACAGGTCTGAACCACCCTTTTCTACCATCAGCCGTAACAGTTTCTCGAATTCCATTTTTCTACCCAGTTTTCAGTATCAGAAGTTATCCGGCATCTTCGCCTTGGCCCGCGCAGCCTCGCGGGAGATCAGACCTTTCTGAAGCAAGCGCTCCAGGCACTGGTCCAGCGTCTGCATACCCAGGGAACCACCGGTCTGAATGGCCGAGTACATCTGGGCGATCTTGTCTTCCCGGATCAGGTTCCGGATGGCGGCGGTGCCGATCATGATTTCATGGGCGGCAATACGGCCACCCCCCATTTTCTTCATCAGAGTCTGGGAGATAACCGCTTGCAGTGATTCCGACAGCATGGAGCGAACCATGGACTTTTCTTCCGCAGGAAATACATCCACTACCCGGTCGATGGTTTTCGCGGCGGAGGTGGTGTGCAGGGTGCCGAATACCAGGTGGCCGGTTTCAGCAGCGGTCAGCGCCAGACGAATGGTTTCCAGGTCCCGGAGCTCACCTACCAGAATGATGTCCGGGTCTTCCCGCAGGGCCGAACGCAAGGCTTCGTTAAAACCCAGGGTATCCCGATGCACTTCCCGCTGGTTCACCAGACACTTTTTGGATTCGTGCACGAATTCGATCGGATCCTCAATGGTGAGGATGTGCTCGTAGCGAGTATCGTTGATGTAATCCATCATCGCCGCCAGGGTGGTGGACTTACCGGAACCGGTAGGCCCGGTTACCAGTACCAGACCACGAGGCACAGAAGAAATATCCTTGAAAACCTGGCCCATGCCCAGATCTTCCATGGTCAGAACCTTCGAGGGGATCGTACGGAATACCGCGCCAGCACCGCGGTTCTGGTTAAAGGCGTTAACCCGGAAGCGGGCCACGCCGGGGACTTCGAACGAGAAGTCGGTTTCCAGGAACTCTTCGTAGTCCTTACGCTGCTTGTCGTTCATGATGTCGTAGATCAACCCGTGCACTTCTTTGTGCTCCATGGGGGGCAGGTTGATCCGGCGCACATCGCCGTCGACACGAATCATTGGGGGCAAACCGGCAGACAGGTGCAAATCCGACGCACCCTGTTTGGCCGAAAAGGCAAGCAGTTCAGTAATATCCATAGGATTCCTCGGAGGGCTTTTTCTTTTAGTCCAGAAGCGGCAAACTCACATTATGAGCAGCATAGCAGACAACATCGGGAGCGTAACCCGACGCATACAAAAAGCAACATTGCAGGCTGGCCGGGAGCCCGGCAGCGTGCGCCTTCTGGCGGTAAGCAAGACCCGCCCGGCGGAGGATCTGAAGGCCGCTTTCGAAGCCGGCCAGGTCGCGTTTGGCGAGAACTACCTGCAGGAAGCTCTGGATAAAATGCAGGCACTCTCCGGCACTGAGGGCATCGAGTGGCACTTTATTGGCCCGATCCAGTCCAACAAAACCCGCCAGATTGCCGAAGCCTTTGCCTGGGTTCACAGCGTTGACCGATTAAAAATCGCCCGCAGGCTCAGCGAACAACGGCCAGAGACCCTGCCGCCGCTCAACATCTGCCTGCAGGTGAACATCAACAATGAGGACAGCAAGTCCGGCTGCACGCTGGACGAGCTTGATGAGCTGCTCGAGGCCATTGGCGAACTGCCCAATCTGCGCCTGCGGGGATTAATGGCAATTCCGGACCCGGACCAACCCGAGGCCGAGCTGCGGCTGAGCTTCCGGAAGCTGGCCTCCACCCTGACAAAGCTGCGGCAGGGGCATCCTGAAGCCGGCCCGCTGGACACCCTCTCCATGGGCATGTCAGATGATCTGGAAATGGCTATTGCCGAAGGTGCCACCTGGGTTCGTGTCGGTACGGCCCTGTTCGGCGCCCGCCCGGCCAAACACAGCCAGAGCTGAACGCTGCGGTTCCTGCTATCATCCGAACCAACGATTCAAACGATCAAGACCGGGAGTGAACCTTGAGCAGATCACCCACCATCTCTTTCATCGGCGCCGGCAACATGGCCAGCGCCATCATCGGCGGTATGCTGGATAGCGGATTTCAGGCCGGCGACATCTGGGTGAGCGCCCCGGATGACGGCCATCTTCAGTCGATCCGCAAGCGCTTCGGCGTCAGTGTTACCACCGACAACCGCTATTGCGCCCAGCAGGCGGACATTGTGGTGCTTGCGGTCAAACCCCAGGTGATGGGCGACGTTTGCCGGGACATTGCCCCGGTAGTTCAGAACACCCGCCCGCTGATGGTTTCCATTGCGGCCGGGCTGACGGCCGACACACTGGATACCTGGCTTGGTGGCGGGCTGCCGCTGGTTCGGGTGATGCCCAACACCCCGTCTCTGGTGGGCAAAGGGGCCGCCGGTCTGTTCGCCAACAGCCAGGTGAAAGACGATCAAAGAAATGCGGTACAGAAAGTGTTCGAGAGCATCGGCTCGGCACTGTGGGTTGACGACGAAAACCTTCTGCACAGTGTCACCGCCCTTTCCGGCAGCGGCCCCGCTTATTTCTTCCTGATGCTGGAAGCACTTGAGTCCGCCGCAACCGAAGCCGGCATTGAGTCCGAAACGGCTCGCGCCCTCGCCATTCAGACCATGGCCGGAGCCGCCGAGATGGCCGCGCGCAGCGAGGATGACCCCGGCCAGCTCAAACGCAACGTGATGTCCCCCGGTGGCACCACTGAACGAGCCATCAACACCTTCGAGGAAGGCGGCCTGCGCGATCTGGTAAAAAAAGCCTACAGCGCCGCCTTCGAGCGCTCACGCGAGATGTCCAGAGAACTGGCCGATAAACAGTAACCGATAACGGAGACTCAGCTTCATGCTGGCAGATATTGTCATTACGATCCTGCTGATTGCGTCCACTTTCTATATGACCATCGTTTTGCTGCGGTTTCTGTTGCAGCTGGCGCGGGCGGATTTCTACAATCCCATTTCACAATTTGTGGTCAAGGCCACCAACCCGCCACTGCGTCCCCTGCGGCGTTTCATTCCGGGCTGGGGCGGCATTGACGGCGCATCCCTGGTATTGGCGGTTTTAATCCAGGCCATTACCTTCTTCCTCATTCTGGTCGCACTGAACGGCGGCATTCCCGCCATCAATCCGGTTACTCTGCTGGTTTGGGCCGTGCTGAACGTACTCAGCCTGATCGTGAAGATCTACTTCTGGTCGGTCATTGCCGTGGTTGTGGTCAGCTGGATTGCCCCCCAGAGTGGCCACCCGGCCATTCAACTGGTGGCTCAGATCACCGAACCGGTGATGCGCCCCGTGCGCAATATCATGCCCTCCATGGGCGGCCTGGATCTTTCGCCAATCATCGTGTTCCTGATTCTGAACGTGATTACCGTGGTCATTGATCACATGAAAGTGGCGGCCGGGCTGGGCTCAATCGGGCTCGGAATGTAACACGCGTCTCGAATATACATTTCGTTACACAATACACTGATTTGTTACTATCGCCGGCTGACAATTCAACCTTATGAATTGTCAGCCTTTTTAATGAAAGATCCCGCCCCATTCCCTGAAATGCCGACTCGCGCACCCTCAAACATTAACAAAACAGGTTATTATTAAACGCATTTAATCTGGGCGAGCGATTGGCGACACGTGTTCACCATCACTTACTCACTCAGGACATACCCGGAAGTCGCGCAGAAGGATTATCCGATGAACCCGCAGGGAACTCTGTCGCAGCAGGTTGAGGCGTATCACAACTGGAAAAAGGAACTGATCCGGCAGATTGGCCGCTATCGGCTGTGGCTGCAGGATAACAACCTGTTTTCAGAAGACATCAGCACCCGTATTCGTCACGGACTGGAGCTGCTCATTGAGGATGAGCTGACCATCGCTTTTGTTGGTGAATACTCCCGTGGCAAGACGGAGCTGATCAACGCCCTGTTTTTCTCGGAATACGGCCAGCGCATGCTGCCATCCCAGGCCGGGCGCACCACCATGTGTCCGACCGAGCTGTTTTTTGATCGCAGCGCCAACCAGAACTATCTGCTTTTGCTCCCGATCGAAACCCGCACAGGCGATCTGTCTCTGCAACAGCTGCGCAAGAAGCCGGAACAGTGGATTCGGCACGAGCTTGACGAGCGCAACCCGGACGTCATGCGCGAAGTGCTGGCAGAAGTTGCCCGGATCAAGAGCGTGAGCCCGGAAGAGGCCCGGGAGCTGGGCTTCGACGAGGCCATGCTGGAACACGATCGCAATAATCCCGGTAATGTGCTGGTACCGGCCTGGCGTAATGCCCAGATCAGCATTCGCCACCCCCTGTTCGAGCGCGGCCTGCGCATTCTTGATACTCCGGGCCTGAACGCCCTTGGCTCGGAACCCGAACTGACCATCAGCATGCTGCCCCGGGCCCATGCCGTTATCTTTGTGCTCAGCGCGGATACTGGCGTCACAGCCAGTGACATGACGATCTGGAAAGAGCATATCGATACCGAGCACGCCGACCACCGGGCCGGCCGGTTTGCAGTTCTCAACAAGATCGACGTTCTATGGGACGACCTTCAGGGCGAGAAGCACACCCAGGAATCCATTGACCGTGTTCGCAACTACACCGCGGACCATCTGGGCATCCGCCAGCAGGACGTTATTCCTCTCTCTGCAAAACAGGGATTGCTGGCACGGGTTCGCAAAGACAACAACCTGTTCGACCGCTCCAACATCGGTAAGCTGGAGCAGCTGATCATTCAGCGCATCCTGATGCATAAGGAGCAGCTGATTACCCAGAACCTGATCAACGACTTGCTGGGAATGCTACAGAACAGCCAGGCGGCCATGCAGTACCGCCTGGATGCCCTGGAAGAAGAACGCCAGGCCTGCGCCGGCGCCACCCTCGACAAGGCCGCGCTGTCCCGGCTCGCGGAACGGGCCCAGAAGGATTATGACTTCTACTACAAGAAGCTGATCACTCTGCGTTCATCGCGTCGGCTGATGGAATCCCAGGGTGACATGCTCACCAAGCTGGTCAGCGAAGATCGCTTTGAGCAGCACGCCAGCCAGGTACGGAAAATGATGTCGAAAAGCTGGACCACGGCCGGCATGAACCGGGCCATGGAACACTTTTTCGAACTCCTGGAGAGCGACCTCACTAACCTGCTGAGCGAAGGGCGGCTCGCGGAGAAAATGGTAGGCGCCATCTATCGCAGATACAACGAAGACACCCGCGCCCGGCACCTGGAGCCCATTCCGCTACGGGCCGGCCGGCATGTGATTGCCATTCGTGAATTGCGCAAGAAAGCCCGACGTTTCCGCAATAACCCGAAGAATCTGCTGTCGGAACAGTCAACGGTGGTCCGCCGCTTCTTCAATGTGATGGTGAGCGAGGCCCGTACGCTGCATGGCCGGGTGCGCAAAGATGTAGAGCGCTGGCCACACGAAGCCCTGCTGCCAATCATGCAGTTCTCCATGGAACAGAAACAGCTGCTTGAGCACCAGATCCGCCGCCTGCGCGACATGGTTCGCACCGATCGGGACAGCCGGGCCGAACGCCAGCGTCTGGATCATGCCACGGCAGACCTGCGCAAGCAGCTGGAACTGGCCGACGCCATGATGCGCCAGATTCGCAAGCCGGCACCCACGATGATCCAGCAAAAAGTCGTCAATATTTCCGGCGCCATGTAACCAGGCACTGGCGAGCCGCACTACTTTGGTGCGGCTCGCCAGACAGGCACCCTTAACGCCGGTTGCAGCAACCTCCCCCCGCCTTTAAACTGCAGTGCTGGCGCCAGTTCCGGTGCCAGCCAAGGCCTGTGGCCAGACACCAGTGGACCGAACCAGGAACTCATCACACCCATGCCTGATTCCCTGCCCTCGGATTCCGTGGGCCTTGTAAGCCCGAAAACCATCCACTTCGACACGCCGTTGGAGCTGGCCTGCGGCCAGACACTGGAAAGCTACGATCTGGTGGTGGAAACCTATGGCAAGCTCAACGCCGATGCCAGCAATGCCGTACTGATCTGCCACGCACTCAGCGGCCATCACCATGCCGCAGGCTACCACTCACTGGACGACCGCAAGCCGGGCTGGTGGGACAGTTGTATCGGCCCCGGCAAGCCCATTGATACCAACCGTTTTTTCGTGGTCAGCCTGAACAATCTCGGTGGCTGCCACGGCAGCACCGGCCCCAACTCCAACAACCCGGAAACCGGCAAGCCCTATGGCCCGGATTTCCCGGTGGTTACCGTGGCCGACTGGGTCGCCAGCCAGGCGAGGCTGGCCGATCATCTGGGCATTCAGCAATGGGCCGCTGTGGTTGGCGGCTCCCTCGGAGGCATGCAGGCCCTGCAGTGGAGCCTGGACTACCCGGACCGGCTAAGGCATTCCGTCGTCATCGCCTCGACTCCACGCCTGACCGCACAGAACATCGCCTTCAACGAAGTCGCACGGCAAGCCATCATCTCGGACCGGGAATTTTTCGAGGGCCGCTACTACGACGAGAACCTGGTGCCGAAGCGCGGCCTGATGCTGGCCCGGATGGTTGGCCACATCACCTATCTTTCAGACGCCTCCATGGGCGAAAAATTCGGCCGAGAACTGCGTGAGGAAGCCTACAAATTCGGATTCGACGCCGAGTTCCAGGTGGAAAGCTACCTGCGCTACCAGGGTGAGCGTTTTTCCGAAACCTTCGACGCCAACACCTATCTGTTGATGACCCGGGCACTGGACTACTTTGACCCCGCCTACGACTTCGGCGGCGATCTGTCCAAGGCCCTGGCGCCGGCACAATGCGAATACCTGGTACTGTCCTTCAGCACCGACTGGCGATTCTCGCCAGCGCGCTCGGAGGAAATGGTCAATGCCATGATTTCCGCCAGAAAGCGCGTGAGCTATGCCGAAATTGATGCACCCTGGGGCCACGATGCCTTTTTGATCCCGACCCCCAGATACACCGACATCTTTACTGCGTATATGGACCGGGTAGCACGGGAGGTCGGCGCATGAGAGCAGATCTTGAAATTATTCAGCAATGGGTACGCCCCGGCCACCACATCCTGGATCTGGGTTGCGGCGATGGCACCCTGCTGGACTTCCTGCAGCGGGAGCGCAATGCCACCGGATTTGGCCTGGAGATCAACCCGGACCACATCACCACCTGCATGGGCCGGGGGGTACGGGTGATCGAACAGAACCTGGATACCCAGGGCCTGGATAATTTCGACGATGGCATGTTCGATATTGTCCTGATGACCCAGGCCCTGCAGGCGGTGCGCCGCCCCGACAAAGTGATTGATGAAATGCTGCGGGTGGGTCGCGAAGGCATCGTCACCTTCCCCAACTTTGCCCACTGGCGGCTGCGCTGGGGCCTGGCCCTGAGCGGCCGCATGCCCGAATCCGACGCACTGCCGTATAAATGGTATAACACCCCCAATATCCGCCTTTGCACCTTCAAGGATTTTGAAGCGCTGTGCCGGCAGAAAGGCATCAAGATCAAAAGCCGCCGGGTAGTGGACGGGCAGCACCAGAACAGCTGGCTGGCGCGGCTGTGGCCCAATCTGTTGGGGGAAATCGCCATCTACCGCATCACACGGGAGACCACATGATGAACCTTCTGACTGCAAGTAAAACACTCGTCCTGGCGTTCGGGCTTATGCTGGTATCGATCACCAGCCAGGCCGGACAAAAGGATTTCGGAAAGTATCAGGTGCACTGGAGTGTATTCCCCAGCACCTTCCTGGCGCCGGAAGTGGCACAGGCCAACAACCTGCAACGCAGCCGGGGCATCGGCATCGTCAACATCTCCATCATGACCGAAGACGAGCATGGCCAGATTCAGCCCGTCAGCGGGCAGGTGGAAGGCCAGGTCTCCAACGATATCCAGCAAGTGAAATTCCTGGCGTTCCGGCGCATTCAGGAAGGTGATGCGGTGTACTTCATTGCCCAGTACCAGTATCAATCCGGAGATCTGATGACGTTCAACGTCACGGCGCGCCCCAGCGGCCACCAGGAAGATCTGCCTGTCCGTTTTTCCCATACCCTGTTCAATGACTGATACCATGACCCGGAAACTCGTCATCGCCAGCAACAACAAGGGCAAGGTTGCCGAACTGACCGATCTGCTCGCGCCACTGGGTTTGGTACCGGTCCCCCAGGGTGAGCTCGGCGTATCAGAGGCCGAAGAACCCGCGGTTACCTTTGTTGAGAATGCCATTATCAAGGCCCGCCATGCGGCGAAAGCCACCGGCCTGCCTGCGCTGGCCGATGACAGTGGTCTGGCGGTGGATGCCCTGGACGGCCGCCCGGGCGTTCGCTCCGCTCGTTTTGCCGGCAATGAGGCAACCGACAGTGATAATGTCGAGGCTTTACTGGCAGCGTTGAAAGACACGCCAGAAGCAGAGCGCAGCGCTCAGTTTCACTGCGTTCTGGTTTATCTCCGCCATGCCGACGACCCCACGCCGATCATCTGCCATGGCCGCTGGCCAGGCCGGATTCTTGCCGAGCCGCGCGGGCAAGGCGGCTTCGGTTACGACCCGGTCTTTCTGGTACCGGAGCACGGATGCAGCGCTGCGGAACTGACGCGGGAGCAGAAAGGCAGGATCAGCCACCGGGGCCGGGCTCTGGCCCGCCTTCTGGACCAACTCAGGGCGGAGCTTTAATACTGTGGCCGCCACCCTGCCCGTGGCGGCATGCCCGCCCCTGAGCCTGTATATTCACGTGCCCTGGTGCGTGCGCAAATGCCCTTACTGCGACTTCAACTCCCACGCGATCAAGGGGGAGATTCCCGAACACGCCTACCTGAACGCCCTTCTGGAAGACCTCGATCAGGACCTGAGTCTGGTCCGGGAACGCCCCATTGAAACCGTG
>NZ_DIHV01000029.1:27921-28059 GCF_002420325.1 Marinobacter sp. UBA5687 | reverse complement strand
CACCCTGGAGGCCAATCCCGGCACGCTGGAGACTGGTCGATTCGAGAGCTTCCGGGAGGCTGGCATCAATCGGCTGTCCATCGGTGCTCAAAGCTTTGATCCGGCGCAACTGAAAACCCTGGGCCGGATTCACGACAG
>NZ_DIHV01000029.1:0-27857 GCF_002420325.1 Marinobacter sp. UBA5687 | reverse complement strand
CGGGAACGCCCCATTGAAACCGTGTTCATCGGTGGCGGAACCCCTTCCCTGATGAGCGGCGCGTTCTACCACCGCCTGTTCGAGCGGCTCCGGGAACGGCTAACATTCAGCCCCGAGGCCGAAATCACCCTGGAGGCCAATCCCGGCACGCTGGAGACTGGTCGATTCGAGAGCTTCCGGGAGGCGGGCATCAACCGGCTGTCCATCGGTGTTCAGAGTTTTGACCCAAACCAACTGAAAACCCTGGGCCGGATTCACGACAGCGCGGCGGCCCACAGCGCCATTGACGCCGCCCGCAAGGCCGGTTTTGATAACTTCAATGTCGACTTGATGCATGGCCTGCCCGGCCAGACACCAAGTCAGGCTCTGGATGATTTACAGGCAGCGTTGAGCTACCAGCCCCGGCACCTATCCTGGTATCAGCTCACCATCGAGCCCAACACCGAGTTTTTCTCCCGACCACCCGCCCTACCGGACGATGACCGGCTTTGGGAAATATACCAGCGCGGGGGAGATCTGCTGCGCCGGGCGGGCCTGGACGACTATGAAGTCTCGGCCTGGAGCCTGCCGGGGGCCCAGAGCAGGCATAACCTGAATTACTGGACCTTCGGCGATTATCTGGCCCTGGGGGCTGGCGGCCATGGCAAGGTAAGCCTTGCCGACGGACGGATCCTGCGATACTGGAAGACCCGGCAGCCCGACGCGTATCTCAACCGGATCGGCTCCCGCACGGCCGGCAGTGAGGCCATAGAGCCGGAGGACCGGCCCCTGGAATTCATGATGAATGTGTTGAGGCTGAAAAGCGGCACTGAAGAACAACTGTACAGTGAGCGTACAGGTTTACCACTGTCGTCCATTGCGGTAAAACTTGAGCAGTTACGAAACGAAAACCTGATCGTCCCCGACCGTCTGCAGGCGACGGCGCAGGGGCAAAGATACCTGAACAGCCTGCTGGAGCACTTTCTCTGATGGACTCAGCCCAGCGCCCACCACTCATACCCATGCGCCCGATGAAGCTGCCCATGAAAGTTTCCCTGGTGGCTGCACTGGCACTGTGGCTGGTTCTGGTGGCGCTGAACCAACCACTGCATACGGCCGCCGCCCCTCAGGGGATCGTCAGTTTACAACTGGCCGGTACCGCCGAGCAGACTCACGCCATTCTGCGCAGCTGGCGCGACGGCAATCTCGCCATGGCACGGCTATCACTGTGGCTCGACTTTGTGTTCATCGTGGTCTATCTGGCCGCGCTGCTTCAATTAACCCGCCACTTCACCCGGGACAGACCGGGTATCCGGGAACGGATGGTCGCCCGCTGGGTGCGCGCCCTGTTTGTCATCGCAGGCATCAGCGATGTAGCGGAAAACATTGTTCTGCTTAATAACTTCAATCCGCCCTCAGACTCCCTGAGCCTGACCGCCACCATTCTGGCGCTGGTGAAATTCACCGGCCTGATACTTGGCATGGCGGGCCTGGTGGTCATCCGTGCTTCCCGCCGCAGGCCCCTGACTCACTCCCACTGAACTCAGTTGGTGCGATAAAACAACAAATCCCAAACTCCGTGACCAAGATTTTCGCCACGCTTCTCGAACTTGGTGATCGGGCGGTCATCAGGCTTGGGCGAATAACCACCTTGCTCCTGGGTATTGGCAAAGCCTTCTGACGCGCTCATCACTTCCAGCATATGCTCAGCGTAGTTCTCCCAGTCAGTGGCCAGGTGCAGAATACCGCCTACCCGCAATTTATGACGGATGCGCTGAACAAATTCCGGCTGGATCAAGCGGCGCTTGTGATGTTTTTTCTTGTGCCACGGATCCGGGAAGAACACCATTACGCGATCGAGGCAGGCATCCGGCAGACACAGGTCAATCACATCATTGGCATCAATGCTGTAAACCCGTACGTTCTCCAGACCACGTTCTTCCACTTCCTTCAACAAGGCTCCGACGCCAGGCAGGTGTACTTCCACCCCGATGAAATCCTGCTCGGGTGCGGCTTCGGCCATATCGGCAAGGGATTTGCCCATCCCGAAACCAATCTCCAGGTTGAGCATGTTATCCCGGCCAAACACCTCACGGGGGTCGATCATGCCATTGTCCCGGCTCAGTCCGTACTTGGCCCAGTTGCGATCGAAGGCCTTCTTCTGACCTTCGGTCATCCGCCCCTGGCGCAGTACAAAGCTGCGAACACCGCGGCGTGTGGTGACCGGATTCGTATCCTGAGTCTCGTTCTGGTCAGTCATTCTGTGTCCTCAAGCTTCAAAGCGGATCTCGTGGAATAAACCTGGCACACAGTTTACCAGAGTCAGTAGCTTCAGGCGGAGACAACCGACCCCTGGCCGGCCTGGCGGTCAAGTTGGCGATAACCCAGCGCCTCCATCAGGTGCGACTGGCTCAAGTGTTCCGCACCCTCCAGATCCGCCAGGGTGCGGGCCAGTCGTAATATGCGGTGGAGCGCCCGGGCCGAAAGCCCCAGCCGCTCCATGGCGCGGGTCAACAACTGCTCACTGGCTGCATCCAGCCGACAAGCCTGATCCAGCAAAGCTCCCGAGAGGGCCGAGTTGAGCATCCCGCGAGCCTCCTGCCGGGCTCTGGCATCCAGAACCCTGGCCCTGACTCTGGCGCTACTTTCACCGGACGCCCCGGAACCGAGCAAAACCTCTCCGGACTGCACTGGAACCTCCACATGCAGATCGAACCGATCCAGCAACGGCCCCGAGATCTTTGCCCGATAACGCATCACCTGTGCCGGCGTGCACTGGCACTCGATATTGGGATGACCACTGTAACCACATGGGCATGGGTTCATGGCGGCCACGACCTGAAATCGCGCTGGAAAAGTGACCTGTCGCGCCGCCCGGCTGATGGAGATTTCGCCAGTTTCCATGGGCTCCCGCAGCACTTCCAGGACCCGCCGTTCAAACTCCGGCAGTTCATCCAGAAACAGCACACCCCGGTGCGCCAGAGAGATCTCACCCGGGCGAGGACTGCTGCCACTGTCATATACTGTAATAAATGAGACAGTGGAAACGGGAAATCATGATGTTAGCCTGCAAAAAACACAAATTAATGAGACACTTTTTCCCTAATTGGTGAGACGAGGCCGGAATGAACGTAAATAACCGAGACATGCTTCAGATCAGGGAATCTGTAAGGCAAATTGGGACCACTCGCCGCAGCGTCTCAGGCACTTACATGTTTCGAGGCGAAACTCCCATCCAATTTGAATCAACTCTGGAACGCGATTTCCTGATAAAGAAAGCTTTTTCCCGAAGCGTTCTTGATGTGATTTCTCAGCCAGTCCGCATCCCATTCAAGACGAGGGACGGTCGCAGCTTCCAGTACACGCCAGACTTCCTTGTTTACTACCGTCTTGGGTGCCGGGATTATCTTGATTACCCCTGTCCTGTGCTAGTGGAAATAAAGCCTGCCAGCGAGTGGCGAGCTCGGTGGCGTGACTGGCTGCCAAAATGGAAGGCTGCTTATCGCTATGCTCGCGAGCAAGGCTGGCTATTCACGATTCAAGATGAATCGCGGATTCGGGACCAAGCTCTTCGCAACATTAAGTTTTTGGAGCGTTTCAAACGCATGTCTTTCCCTCAAGCTGAAAAGGAAGAGGTGCTCCAAAACCTGACCGAAATGGGTAGTGCTCCTGTCCATTATTTGCTGAGTCGCCATTTCATGGGAATCTACCGTCCAGAAGGACAGAGTCTCATCTGGCACTTACTTGCGACTCAAGAGCTTGAGAGCGACCTAAGCCGCCCGCTTAATGACACAACGACTCTATGGGTGCCTACCGATGAGTAAAGAGAGTAATGACAGCACCTCTAGTGAAGCCGTTATCCCGATTCGACAACGAATCAACGTAAACGTCGGCAATTATCTACAGCACGGCGAGAACGTTTATAAAATTACGCAGTTGCTCGACTGGGAATCTGCCATAGGGATTAATGTGGAGACAGGTAGATCCGCCCCGCTCCGGATTAAGGAGCTGCGCCCTGTCATTGATGCGAGTGACGAAAATAATCAGGTTTATGAGGATCTGGAAGAGATTGCAGATTCCGACTGGGCGATTGCCGAAAAACGATATGCAGCAATTAAGCCTTTGGTAAATGAATGCAGCCCGGGGCGGGCTGCAGTGGCTGAGCGGGCTGGCGAGGTCGGCGTTGGTACCGCAACGCTATACCGTTGGCTAAACCGCTTCAAAAGCGTAGGTGTGGTATCCGCGCTGATACCGCAACAGCGGGGCTGGAAATCCGGTAAGGGCCGAATTTCTGGTTTGGCTGAAAGGGTTATCCAGGAGGTCATTGATGAAGTGTACCTCACTCCTCAGAGGCCAAATGACCAAGTAATAATTATGGAGGTGAAGCGTCGGTGTTATAACCAAGGCATCGATGCACCCAGCGCCAGCGCCGTCCGTTCTAGGCTGGCTAGAATTCCTGAACGCATTAGAATGCGTAAGCGAGGATTCAGAGAAAAGGCCCGCAATCAGTTTCAAGCTACGCCTGGCCATTTCCCAAATGCTGATTACCCCCTTGCTTACGTTCAAATTGATCACACTCCCGTCGACATTATTTTGGTGGATGACGAATTCCGGCTACCAATAGGACGCCCCTGGATCACCGTTGCAATAGACGTCTTCAGTCGCGTTGTAACAGGTTATTACCTTTCTTTTGACCCTCCGTCTGCAACGTCCGTCGCTATGTGCATAGCGCAATCGATCCTGCCCAAAGACGACTGGCTTACCTTGCATGGTGTTGAAGCCAGCTGGCCCGTCTCTGGAATCCCTGTAACCGTGCATGTAGACAATGGAGCAGACTTTCGGTCAGAGACGTTCCGGCGCGCTTGTGAGGTATATAGCATCAATCTGGAATATCGACCTGTACGAGCGCCAAGGTATGGTGGCCACATCGAGCGGCTCCTTGGAAACTTCATGAAAAAGGTGCACGCGGTACCAGGCACCACATTTTCATCGGTTCCGGAAAGAGATGAGTACGACTCGGAAAAGCATGCCGCCATGACGAAATCGGAATTTGAGAGGTGGCTGGTTACCCTGATCGCCCGCCACTACCATTATGATCGTCACAGCGCTCTGGGCATCCCACCAATCAAACAGTGGGAAATTGGTATCTTCGGAAATGGGCTTACCTCAGGCGTCGGAGTTCCACCTCAGCCAGCAGACCGGTCCACGTTGTTGCTTAACTTTTTGCCTGCATTCCGGCGAACCGTTCAGAGCTTCGGCGTAACAATCGATGGCATGCAATACTACGACGAGGCTTTGCGGGCATGGATAAATGCTAAGGAACCGGCGAATTCCAAAACAAAGCGACAGCTGGTCTTCAGGCGAGACCCTCGCGATATCAGTCAAATTTGGTTCTTTGACCCTGATCTGAAGCAATACTTCAAAATACCGTTTGCGGACTTATCGTTGCCAGCTATGAGTTTATGGGAGCTACGACAAGCAAAAGAAAAATTAAAAGCTGAAGGCAAAAAGGTATTTAACGAACACTTGGTTCTGGAAGCTCTTACGGATCTTCGCAAGCAGGTTGAAGAATCCAAGATGAAAACTAAACAAGCTCGCCGGCAAGCTCAACGCCGCAAAGAACATGAGCGTAAAATTACTCCGGTCGAACCCGTTAAGGCGCAACAATCGGAGCCATCGGTAAGTACATCATGGGATGATGACCTGCTTGACGACAGCGCGGATATTCGAGGCTTCGGAGATATTTCATGAGCGATGAAAAATATGGCCATATACACCCCGAGTTTCGGCACATTGCCTGCCTTAGCATGGAAGAGCGCCTTAATTTTCTAGATCAGCCACGATGGATAGGGTACAGCGCAGCGCACCAGATTCTTGACACGCTCCAAGGGCTGATGAGGAAGCCGAAACAGCCGAGAATGCCCAACTTGTTAATAGTGGGAGACTCGAATCAGGGTAAAACAACGCTGATTCGACGTTTTTATGAGCTCTGCGGCACGCCCTACATTAACGACGAAGCCGATCCGATAAAACCAGTCATTGTTGCAGAGGCATCATCTACTGCCGATGAGAAACGGCTCTACTGTTCAATATTGGAGCGCTTTCATGCACCGTATCGCGCCACTGATCCCACAACAAAGCTTCTATATCAAGTGATACACCTGCTCCGGGAGTGCCAGGTGAAGATCCTCGCCATTGATGAGTTCCACTCATTGCTGACCGGCTCCGCTATAAAACAGCGAGAGGTAATGAATGCGATCAAGCTGCTTTGCAATGAGCTGGCTATTCCTATCGTCGGAGTAGGTACCAGAGATGCGGTACGAGTCCTCCATACCGATCCCCAGCATGCCAGCCGGTTTGATGTTGTGCAGCTTCCGCGCTGGGAGCTGAATAAGCAATTCCAAAGCCTTCTCGTGGATTTCGAATCCGTCCTGCCTCTTAAAAGGCCTTCTCAGCTACACAAGCGAGAGCTAGCAAAGCTCTTGTATTCCATCTCCGAGGGTAATCTCGGCAATCTCCACCGATTAGTCACTCAGTGTGCAGGGGATGCCATCCGAATCGGACAAGAGCAGATCACTCAAGAGATCATTAAGGGAAACAAATGGCTGCAGCCTACTCGTGGCATCCGGGAAGTCATGCTGTAGGGGCGCAATGGCCTCTACCAACCCCTCTTTTACCGGACGAGATACTATCGTCCTGGCTGGTCAGAGCTGCTCTTAAGCAGGGCTGTAGCCCAATGACTCTTGCCGCAACGCTCTGGACCGACTGGAGAATGTGGACGATAGACACGGATCGCAATCTATCCTCTGGTCGGCTGAAAGTACTTTCACTACGATCTGGCATCCGAGAAGACTTTATTCGGGCGGCAACACTGGCCCCGACGATAGGTAAAACTCAACACCGCCCTTTATCGAAAAATATCACCTGGCCCTGGACACTTACCATTGGCGCCCGGAACACAAAACGACGGAATGGCTTGCAGTATTGCCCCCTGTGCCTAACAGGGGATGCATCCCCTTATTTCCGAATCAACTGGCGCTTTGCCTGGCACACTGGATGCGAAAGACATCAATGCGCGTTGCTTGACCGTTGTTGGTACTGCCAATCTCCTGTTGAGCCTCATCGTTTAACGGAACTCTCCTCAAGTGCCGCAGTATGCTCGAGTTGTAACAAAGCTCTGGCTGAGGGACCACAAAGCAAAGGCTGCCCGTATGCCCTTGCATTCCAGCAAGCCTGCGATCAGGTACTGACAACAGGTTTCTTCAAACAACCGATCGGAGAAGGAACCCTTGTTGAGTGGTTTCCATTGGCGAACTTTTTTGTGACGCTGATCCGCCGTACCGCGTGCACGCAGACAGAAGCCCAAATATCTCTATTCAACCTTCTCAACATTGAAATCCCACCAGGCTTTCCGATTGCGCTCGGCACCAACAAGGAGTGGCTATCTGTTAAACACCGGCAGGTACTGTTTAACACGGCATGGCAGTTAATGATTACCGATCGAGAGGATTTCCGGTCAAAGCTGCTGGAATCCGGCATTTCAAAGCAAGGCTTCGCAGAACAGATCGATTTCGTACCACCAGCTCTTCAAGAACTACTCGATCTGTTGCCTGATGCGCGCCATAAGCAGCGGAAACCCAGACGCTCAAAAAAGCCCGGGCCACGACCCCGCCGGGAAGTAGAACGCATGATGGCAAGGCTCCAAAAGAGATTGGCAATGAGGCAGCAATGAGGCAGCAATGAGTGACCCGAAGCATCGCCCCCGACAGACCGAATGTGATGAGTGCGGAAAGTGCCCGGTGAGAATCCATCGAGTTAATCATGGTCATCGATACTGTGGGAGTTGCTATGCTCGCGTTTTCATCAGACACGACTGTCCCAAGTGCGGGAGGCCTGCAAGACTACCTCGCACCGACCCAGATGCCATTTGCCAAATCTGTGAAAGAGAACAACCCTGTATTCGCTGTCAAAGAAGTGATGTCAGAACGGGCCTGATAACCCAATATGGCCGAGTCTGTAATGCCTGTTCCGTGTTTTTCAGACCTAAGAGTCCATGTGATGCTTGTGGACAGCCATCCTCAAAGCTCTCCCGCGTCGCCCGCTTAGATGGGACGTTACGTCTGTGCCCTCGTTGTCAACGATCAGACTTTCGAACCTGTTCAGCGTGTCGCCACTTCAGGCGAGTATTTCTTACATCTCCAGCAGGCCATCCATTATGTAGGTTGTGTTATCACATCGGCGAGATACCTTGTAATACCTGTGGCAAGTTGATGCCAGCCGGGCGTGTGAACTGTTGCGAAGGCTGCTACTGGGCCAAAACCGCCCGTAACCGTCTGGCCATTGACCAAAACGGTTTTTCCTCGCGCTATATGGCTAAGGAGTTTGGTAGCTTTGGTGATTGGTTGTTAACGACGTATGGTGGCAAAACGGCGGCCTTGTCTATTCACCGGTACCTCACTTTCTTTTTAGAGATTGAAAAAGTATGGGGGTCGTTTCCTGACTACCGGTCCCTCGTTGGCCACTTTAAAGCCGAAGGTTTGCGCCGGGTACAGCGACCAATGAGGTGGCTTTCCGCAATACATGAAATCAAACCAGACCCAGAGATTAGAGAGGAAACCTCTGAGAGAACTCGGCTGGATAATATACTAGCGCTCTATCCGAGCAGTACGATCGCTGGTCAGGCGATTCATGGGTACGTGGCCAGACTCAAAAGAAGACAACATGAAGGCAAAACAACCACTCGCTCAATTCGCCTCGCATTAACGCCAGCGGTAGGGCTTTCTCAGCTCGTCATAAGGGCGGGCCATGACCTGCCCAACCAAAAGCTTTTGGATGCGTATCTCACAGATCACCCGGGTCAAAAAGCCGCCATCATCGGATTCATTAATTTTCTGAACCGCGAATACCAGATCGATATCAAAGCTAGAGTTGACCCTAAACTGACTCGGCGGAACCGTCGAAAAAAGCTTGAGGCAGCACTCAGCGCTATGATGCAAAACGGTAGCAACGATGCAGGGTTTCTTCGGAAATGGACACCCGTAGCTCTGGAGTATTTTCACGATGTAAAAATACCAAGGCGCATGCTCCGGTCATTGCTGGAATCCGCTGAATACGTGGACGAACTAGGAGTAAACTTAGTGGTAAATAGTCGGCGCCATTACATACCAGTTCCAACGAGTATTCTCTCCAAAAACAGCGGCGCTTTCAGGCAAACTCTCTCGAAACCTCTAAAAAAGTGATTTTCATTTCAACCCCTCGGACAGAAGATATTAAAATTTGATAAACCGTCAGTCGTTCTGTACCGCCCGCAGCCATCTCATCTAACATTTGATAACTTTTGGAACGTAAAAGCGCTTCCCAACTTGTAACCTCCTTGCAAAACAGGGGCTTTGACGATTTTTATCATACCTTTTTGTGAATTATCAAAACTTAACGCCCTCTGCCCCCCCCTCAATAAGCTGTGGTACCTAATTGTTGTGCTCCACACCAGCAGCGGTCATGCCGAGCACAAACAGTCTCGCTTAGTCCTCCTGTGACGGGATGAACGATTTCACTACGGACTCAAGCTCCTCATGTGGAATCGTTCGCAGCTCTCGACCACTCCCAAGCTCCCATACGGAAAAACCTTCTTTACTATCTGGTGTACCGTCAGACTTCCATCTTCCTTCAACAACGAATTTGACATCTACTGTCGTCGGTACGTTTTTATGAGGCTGAATCGAAAGCAATTTGCGCCGCGCGTCCGCCTCAACAAGATGGCTGCCTTTGGTATCGACGCAGATCACGGTTTCCCCTGCCCAGACCAGGAAGTCTGGGAAGAACCACACCGTTTGGCCAAGTGTCACCATCGGGATTTTATAGCCTGTCTGAGAACGGTTTCTGGCCCAAGTAAGCCCCGTGCGGTCGAGCGCACGAGCGAAATGCTGCTCGAAAGAGTTTAGTCCATCGTAGCCCTCGTGGAGGGCATTATTAAAATGCTCCATTGACCCACGCCGCACCAGAGTACTGCTGATTTCGTATGGCTTCGGCTTTAGTTGCTTGATGACAGCGTGACGAAGATATTCATCCACAGCCTCGGCGGCGTTATCGGCTAAGCTGGAGTATGCGCTGCTGCCTACCCCGACCTTCGCGTCGAACTTCTTCCCGTCGGTATTCATCACCATAAGTGCTGGACGATACCGCCGGGCTACTTCGCGACAAAAAACCCAGCGTGCATTGACACGATTCGATTGCTCGAAAGAGACCCATTCTGAGTCTAATGATTCGCTGATGCCGATGGCTTGCTTTACCGTCCTACGACGGCCCACACCGCGGGTGTTTACCATATCCTGTGAGTAGTCGTGAACCTTCTCCAGAACTCTCTCGACGGGCTGTACCGTCGCTTTGTTATCGATAGCTGTCCGCGGCACTGAAAGAGACTCCTTCGGCGCAAGGCTCTCCGGTACCTCTGTGCCAGGCGGAGAGGTCAGAATGCGCACCTCCGGAGCATCTCCTCCCAAACCCTTACGCACGTCTTCGATAACTTGTGTGAACGTATCGTTCCGGTCGACACGGACATAAAAGTGGGCAGTATTCAGGCGATCCGATTCATAGTGCATTACATTCGGCTGCCTGAGCACGCGACCGATCACCTGGTTGATCTGGACGGAGGATTCCATCGTCTTGTCGACGTAGGCGAAATACACCTTGGGATCGTCCCAACCCTCCTGGAGAGTCCGGTTGAAAATGATGTGCCGGTAATCTCCTGCCACGAAGTCGTCGTAATCGTTCTCGCCGCCACTAAACAGCACGAAGTTTGGGGGCAAAGGGAAATCTTGGTGTGTCTTGAGATCCGCGTAAATGGCGATCTCCTCCGGAGCGACCCCGCACTGCTCCGTGAGATAGCGCCAGATGAGTATTGGCGGAGCCTGGCGCTGCTCGAACGGTTGCTTTGGATCGTCGGTCTGACCAGCGTCGTGGGCAAGGATGTTCGTGTTGCAGACGTAAATCGCTTTTGGCAAGAAGTTTAACTTCTCCGCTTTCGCTGCCGCCTCAGCCTCGCGCATATCTGAGAGCATCTCGGAGATAGTCTCTTGCATCGGTACGTTTAGGCCGTTGAGCGAGATCATCCCTTTGACGAGGCCCGATGAGACAACGGTCGATGACTTTACCTTGGTGATCAGGTCTTCGTCGCTGTATTTACCCTCCGTCCGCAGCGGCTGAACAACCTCCGTATCGAACTGGGCAGGGAACCGAAGAGTCGCACTTGCGAGCAGGAAAACAGAAGGCTGCTGCTCGAGGAGCAGCGTGGTCTGCTGATCACTGAGGTTCTGCGCTTCGTCGTAAACGATGACCAGTGGACGTTGCTGGCCGTCGGCTGTCTCGCGGACCTTAAGCGCCTCCCACCTAGTTGACTCTATATTGTCCGTGTCAATTGAGAAAATCTTGAGATTACTTGTCTCTCGGTCCTTTTGGTTGAAAGTGCCAACAGTTGCGAAGTAGAGCAGTGCCTCGCTTGAGTTCGCGACGTCCTCGGGGTCGTACTCACCGAGCAGTCGTACCGTGATGTCCGAGAGTAGATGATTGTACTTCCCGCCTTCAGCGAGGTTTGCATAGCTTTGTTGGACGACTACTTTGCCTTTTGACAACCACAGGATCACCGGCGGAACCTCCAATAAGGAGCTGATCTCGCTAACAGCCTGAGCAAGTATCGAAGTTTTCCCTGAACCTGTGATCGAAGAGAGTGCTTGATAGAAAGGCACGGCTCGCCTCTTCGAACTTCGTCCGAACTCGATGGGGTCTGCGACGTACTCGACATAACGGTCGGCCATCTGCGAGGCTGCGTCCTGCTGGAACTGGAAGAGTTCAATTCCCATTATTTACTTCTCCTCTGTGAAAGACTCGTTGCGTACGTCCAGACCAAAGTCAGACAGGATGCGGTCAGGTATTTGGTACCATATTACATCATCAGTTACGATCAGGTTCCGTCTGCTGTACACGTGGTAGACGCCTGCCAATTCGGCGGCGTCGGCTTCCTCGGTAATTGCTTCATATACCTCTTCCGTGAGATCAGTGTTAGAGCCCGGGCCGGACCAGACCAAGTAGATGCCCTCGTTGCTTGCATTTTTAGCGACGAGGTAAGCATAGGGTCCGTTTTCGTTCCCGACAGTAATGAGAGCCGCTGATCTTCGGCTGCCTGTGCTCGAGTGCGAAGCGATGACGGTGTCTATCATTTCGTCGCGCTCCATTAAAAGGAGAGTCTTCGCGTCGACTTTCTTCTCCAGCACCTTGAAGGTGAAGCCGCCGGCGAGTGCATGCCCCTTGCCGTTGGACCATTTGCCAGAAACCACCTTCTGAAGACGTTTCGCCGTAAGTCCACGCGCATAGGAGTCGCCTCGTTCAGGGCGGCCCTGCTCAACGAGGATGAACCTCCGGTCACTACCAGACATGGAGTTAAGCGCAAGCACTGCGTGCCCAGTTGTACCTGAACCCGCAAACGGGTCAAGGACGGTTCCTCCGTCCGGGGCCCACAACTGAATCAGTTTCATCATTAGTTTCAGTGGCTTCACTGTTGTAAATCCATGCCCTTTGCCGACTATTGACGTCAGCTCTCCCGATCCGTCGCTACTCCGCCCCGATTCCTCAAAGTCCCACGATGTAGAGCCGAGTTCGACAGGAAAGTCCATCTCTTCATCCGCCCAATAGGTGACTGGAACCTTGCCTTTCTTTACCCGCTCAAGATAGGTCTTCGTTCGCGGCCGCCCTTGTCCGTCTCGTCCGAACCATATAAATGGCCATCCGGGCTTGCTAAGCCGATTTTTAGCGCGCTGCGAGACCTTTGGACTAAATCCTTCAGCCAATGCAAGGGCCTTGGCCTTTCCGTCGTTGATTGATTTCTCGATGTATGCAGATCCCCATTGCTCTAACCACGTCTTGATGTTTTTCTTGGTATGCCGCCAAGCACCCTCACCCGCCGGATAATGGAACTCTCCCGTGAATGGAGACTGAATCCCGTAGTCGCTGCTTTGTGACCAGGTACGCGCGGTGAGGTTGCCTTCACGCCACAATCCCAGTGGATCCGAATCTGGATTACCGTACCGCCGATTATCTCCTTCGGTGCGCTTTAGGGAAGAGGTCTTCGAGCGAGATTTATCACGAGCGTAGACCAAGACGTACTCGGTTGTAGCCGTGATGCCGTTTTTGTCGGAGCGAGGAGCTGCCGTTTTCTGCCAGTTGATGATCGCGAGTCGGTTATCCTCGCCAAAGAGCTCGTCAAGCATCTGGCCAAGATGGAACAGCTCGCGACTGTCTATACAGATTGCGAGTACGCCGGAAGGCTTGAGCATTGCCCGCATCATCTGGAGACGTGGATACATGAACTTCATCCATTTGGTGTGCTTCGCAGGGTCATCGCTCCCAACGAACTCCCCCATGTCAGGGTCGTTGGGATCGACATCCCATTTGTCGTTGTACCGGAAGTCACCGCCGGTGTTATATGGGGGGTCGGTCAAGATCAGATCGATTTGGCCTCGCTCTCGGTACAGAGATGCCAGTGCCTGGAGATTATCCCCCTCTAGAATCAAGTTCCGCGCACGACCACGCTCATCGCCTGCACTCCGAGACTTCACTGTGCGTTGATTGCGAGGCCGCACACGGCGGCCGATTTGACGCGCAAGAACCTTGCCGGGAAAGGAGAGGTTGACACCGGCCCCGGTTTTCTCGCGGATCATCTCAATTAGCTGCTCGACGGGCAGCGATTCAAGCTCAGTGATGTCATCCATGGGGTGCCCTTAGAATAGTGATATGATTCGTATGTTTTTGGCGTATTAGTCTCATGAATAAACCCGAAAGCACCCCGTCACTCGCCCAAATAACTCCAATTCGTTTTGCGGGCGAATATCATCAAAGGCCGCGTTGCCGGGTTTCAGGTAAAAACCTCGGGAGTCTTTGGCGAGGTACTTCACAGTGAACTCACCATCCACGATAGCCACCACGATATCGCCGGCTTTTGACGGCACTCCTCGCTTAACTATGAGCTTGTCGCCCTCAATCAGGCCCGCCTCAATCATGGAATCTCCACGAATGGGAATAATCACTGTACGAGAAGGCTCTTCGATCAACAGGCGGTCGATCAGAACGGGATTGCTTGTTACGTCGATAATAGCTTCAGGAATGCCGGCTCGTGCAGTTCCAGCGACCTCTTGACGTTCGTAAAAGCGCGGGCCAGGAGCGAGTCGCTTGTCAGGCATAGACACAAGGAAGCCTGCTTCTTTAAGTCGTCCCACCATCGCAGAGACTGCCGAAGTGGTCTTTAGCCCCACCAAAGATGCGATACCCGAAAATGACGGCAGCACGCCATTTTCGGCGTAGTAATCGCGCAATTCGTTTAGGTACTGATTATCTTGATTTTTCATAGTCGTAATTATAAACCTTAAGCTCAACGCAATACAGACTTATCGAGTATAAACTCGACACAACAAGAACATATCGAGCAAAAAAATACACGTGGTGTGCAGTTTAGGTTGAATCAATTCGGTGCAGGTAGAGTTGATACTGCGGGGGCTGCTGAGTTTTCGGGTCCTCTGCGACTTCCAAATCTCTCAAAAGGTATCGGACTAAAGCTCGCCGAGTGGTAACGCGTCTGCTAATGGCACCCCTGAAGAGCTCGTCTCGAATTAATTGCTCTTGGCCTTGGGTCAATGATGGGTGCGGGCGAAACTCAAGGTGTACTAATTCTTCCCACTCGGCATCAATGGGCGTATCTGTATTCTTCGACGTGGATTCAGCTTGCCAAACCCGAGCTATATTGAAGTCACGGTGCTCCACCGTGCTTTCATCGAACGCTCTCATGTGCCACCTACGTCCTGAGAATACAAAGGCCAGTGGATGAACCACTCTTTCAAGCCCGTCCGGGTGATTCATGGAACGATAGAGAACCCTAACAGCGGAACAATGATTCATTGCTGAATGAATGATCCGGAACAACGCCGGGTCGACGTTAGTGAAGTCTTTCTGGGCATCCTCAACCTGAACATTACCAATCGGGGCCCCCACCGACCGGAAATAGCCCTCGACGCTCAGGTTGGCAATTTCGGGATTGAAACGAGCCGTCGGCACATATCGCCCGCGTACCTGTCCCTTCTGCGTTTGCGTGTTACGTGGGTACGCCTCTCGATACGATGCCAGAATTCGTGAAGCTTGCACGTTGGTAATACCAAACTTCTCCCGCAGCCGCTGGTTTGTTATCTGGCCTTCGTATGCGAGCAACATTTCTATGAACTCATACTGCAGCCGGGTGCGGATGTCTAAAAACATGGATCTCTGCCGAATCTCAATTAACATTAACGCTAATTTAACATTAATGTTAACTCGAAGTCTATTTGGATTTCGCGCTCCAAGGTTGAGGAAGCTGACAACCTCTTTGAGAGTGTGCCAGCGCATATCTACTGACCGCTGAGCGCGCATGAAGCATGCGGACGCAATAGGTCGCTGCCGGGCCGCTCGTATAACTATTTTTATGCGCCTGATGCAGCCCCCGAAGGTGAAGGCTGGGCTCACGAACGAGCTGTGGCGTCGCCAGCGCTGCCAAAGTACAGTAAATATGGAGAAGACCTATAATGTCAGTGATCTATTGAGGTGGTTATTTTGGTTCCTAAGATCTCAGCGCACAGGTTCGTATCAAAAAATCCCGCCGGGACTGACTGGCTCTGCGGTGATCTACACGGCCAATATTGTGCGCTGCAACGGGCACTGACTGGTGCGGCCTTCAACCCTGCTCAAGATCGGCTTTTTCTTTTAGGTGATGTGGTGGATCGTGGACCAAAATCCAAGGAGTTACTGAATTGGGTGTTAGCTACGGATTATGTGCAAAGCGTCATGGGAAACCATGAGCTGATGTTCGTTGCCAGCTCTTTCGACTTCCGGTACCGGGAAAAGCATCGACTCATTGGAGGTGAGTGGGTCGACAAAATCGATTTTTTTGAATATCGAAAACTGACTGCCCAGTGCGTTAAGCAAATGCCTTTGACGATCACTCTGGCATGCGAGCGTGGCAATCTTGGGCTTGTTCATGCACAGAGCCCCGCAGATAACTGGCAAGATGTTCAGCAAGCTGCACTGTCCGACCGCTTCGCGATAGACTGCACTTGGCCGTGGAATCGGGCGCAAGGGCCAAACCAAGCAATAACTGGCGTGACAGCTGTTGTGTCTGGACACATCGGTACAGCGGAAGTGGTTCGAAAAGGCAATCAGGTTTGGATTGATACCCTGGAGCAAACAGGGAACGTAACCTTGGTGCAAGCCAACGAAATTTTCGATTGGGTTGGAAGGCGATCATCGAATGGATAACCTACTTTTGAAAGGCTCTGAGCGGTTCCGTAAGCTGGTTGAGAATGCGGGCGGGTTCGTATCGTCTGAATGGGTTGCGCAGCTGCTGGAGATCAGTGAAAAGGATGTTAGAGCACTTACACTGCGAAACGCGCTGATTGCCCGACGTACGGCCTCCGGAGAGCTAAGCTTTCCACGGTTCCAGTTTGGTGAACCCAAAGGGCAGGTGCTTGCAGGGCTTCAAACTTTGCTGGTCGAGACAGCATCTTGGGTGCCAGAGGAGCTTATCCGGTTTTTATTAGCGAGACACAACCCAGAGCATACTGACGATACGCCGCTGAAAATGCTGAAGCGAGGAGACCTACATAGCGTTTTGCATCTTGCCTCGGTTCACATGGAGCAAAGGCCCTAAGATTTCAATATCACGCGGACATTCTGGAGCATAAACGCTGGTGCGAGCTAACGAGATTTTTGACTGGGTTGGGAGCTGATCACCGTATGGATAACCGCCCTCTGTTGGTTGTCGATCTGGAGGCAACGTGCTGGGAGAACCGAACAACACCAACCGGCGAACCCCAGAATACCGCGAACATGGAAATTATTGAGTTTGGTTGCGCCCTGGCCAATCGGAATGGAGAGCTACTGGATAGCCAGTCATTTTTGGTAAGGCCAACGAAGAACCCAGAACTAAGCGAATTCTGTACATCGTTAACCAGCATCACCCAACCTATGATTGAAACCGCCCCAACTTTTCCGGAAGCGTGCCGGATGATCGATGAGTGGCTGGGACAGCCCAGTGAGGATTTTATCTGGTGCAGTTGGGGTAATTACGACCGTCTCCATATCCAGGCTTCTGGCCAAGAGTACGGATGCGCCCCGGCTTTCATGCGCCTCCCGCACCTGAACCTAAAGCGGATCTGGCGCCGGACGACAGGGCAGAAAAGGAAGAATGGGATGATTCATGCTCTGGCATTTCACGGTCTAACAGCCGAGGGACACCATCATCGCGGCGTCGATGATGCCCGTAACATGGTTCGATTACTGCCGTTTATGAACTGGGCTCTGGAAGCAGAGCTGCTGACTCCACCCTATTAGCACCGTTTAGCAGCGCCAATGAGTAGTTGGTGCTCAGCAAATCTGGAGCATAATTTGAGGCTCGTTTGTATTTCTGACACCCACAGCCTGCATCGTCGTATACCCGAGATCCCTGAAGGTGATGTACTAATCCATGCTGGCGACTGCCTGGGCGCTGGCACACTGGACAACGTGGACGACCTCAACGACTGGCTCGGAACCCTGCCCCATCGATATAAAATTGTGGTCGCTGGGAACCATGATTGGGCGTTTCAAGAGACCCCAGACCTCGCACGAGAAGCTTTGACGAATGCGATCTACCTTGAGGATAGCGGCGTTGAAATCGAGGGAATTCGATTCTGGGGTTCGCCCTGGACACCAACGTTTCTGGATTGGGCATTCATGCTGGATCGCGGCCAACCTTTGCATGACCGTTGGATGCAGATCCCAGAAAACACCGATGTACTCATTACCCACGGCCCACCAAAGGGCGTTGGAGATGAGGCACGAATGGGATTCCGGTGCCAGAATGTTGGTTGTGTGGATCTGCTCCATCGAATCGGACAGTTGTCACTGAAAGCGCATGTTTTTGGCCACATACACGAAGGATACGGAGAGTATCTTCTGGGTAAGGCCCGGCTGATAAACGCCAGTACCTGTACCGTCCGATATGAGCCTACAAACCCACCGATAGTGCTGGATATTGAATAACGCGGGAGACCGAGCCATGACAGCTGAGGAATTGATCGAACGACTGAAAGTTTTACCTGCCGAAACGCCTGTGTTGGTAGAGGGTTATGAAACAGGTTACGACGACATTGCCGGCTTAAAGCCACTGAAGGTCACCTGGTACCGAAATGCTCAGGATTGGGATGGCGAGTATCAAGCATCGGAAAAATTCTCTGACACCGAAAACAGTGCCTTCTCTGCTGTGCTCATTTTTGGTCGCCGAGGACACTTGAGAAAGGTTCAAACACCCAATGTCACCACCGTTAAGGCTATGGAAGAGCTGGATGCCGGTCAGGGCCACCGTGTCAGTCTTGATGAGCTAGTTGCTCAGTGCGATCCCGAAGCACTCATGCCAGAAGAGTTGCAAGCCTGGGAAAACGCCGAGCCTGTTGGTTTGGAATATGCGTCCATAAGTAATGCTGAGCTCGACCAACTGCGCAGCCAAGCCTACGCTGAAATTTTGGATCTTTTCCACGGCAACAAAAGTGCAGCTGATCACTGGGTATGCTCACAAGTACGGGGCTTAAACTATAGGACTCCAAGTGAACTGCTTAACTCGCCAAAAGGCATCGAAATGGTTAGAACTCTGGTTGGTCGATTGAAGCACGGCATCCCCACCTAATAATCAGCGAAACGGCCAGGTAAGTTATATGTTGGAAGGCGATGAAATACCCTCTGCAGCAATAGTGCAAGCTGTGATGAATGAACGGGTGGGTATCCGAAAAGCCATTTTAGCGTTTGTGGAGAAACTAGACGGTCAGTACGAGGCTGTGGAGGTCATTCATTATGGCATTCGGGCTCATGGTGATTGCCGCGCAGAAAGCTACACCAACGTTGCGGTTCTATTGCGTGGCGAATGTCAGGGGCTCGGAGCGTTTGTTGATATGAAGCTTGCCTTGGCGGGCGTGGCTTAGGATAGCTTGTTAATCACAGGTTTTCGTATTCGGCCATATCCAGTCTGGGAGGTGGAATGGTTAGAGTCTGATGGTGTCGTATCATAATAAAGATGGTAACAAATCATAGATAAATCACATAGAAATAGTTCTATCAGGATTTCGATAATAAATAATATTGATAACTTCGTCGCTGGTTCTAGAGCTGAAACGGTGGTCTTCTTACTAATAAAGTTGGTTACTTCAATTAAGACACATGCATTTAGCCACACTCTATTAGAGTATCAAAATATCGACATGTATTATGTCCTATCCCTCCAGCTCTTTAGGCGTCGCCGGTGAAGATTTTTGTATCACGATACAAAAAGTAACGGGTTAGAACGGGTAGAACCCAACGCAGGGCAGACACCGATGGGAGGATTGTGGCGATCATCGCTGATGGGATTAGGCCGAATTGCCTATTTTTTCGTCCTCGCCTTTCCAGTCAAAATTTGCTATTTTCCCCGCATTCTTAGGGGAGTAGTCTCTCAACCCACGTTGAGTTGGCCGTCAACAGTCTCCGAACCCACAGGTTCGTGGCGGTCATGTCCCAGTCGGATTGACAAGACCTAAGGCGCAACGCAACGCTCCGGGGTGGTCGTTCGTGTGTGCCTTGGTATAAGTCTTCCGCCCCTGAGGATACCTGCGTGAATCTTGTTTACCTGCCGATTGGCGCTCCAGCCCCATACAAGGAACGCTAATGGATCTGTTTCATTCCCTCTTGCTTGGCATTCTTCAGGGCATTACCGAGTTCCTGCCGATTTCCAGCTCCGCCCATTTGATACTGGTTCCTGCTTTGGCGGGTTGGGCCGATCAGGGTGTTGCCTTTGATCTGGCAGTGCACGTCGGAACTTTGCTGGCGGTTATTCTCTACTTCCATCGCGACGTGACCGCGCTGGCCCGCGACTGTGTGACGTCGGTGGTACAGCGACGTTTTGTCGGACAAGGTCGGCTGGCGTACTTTCTGGTGCTTGGCACGTTACCGGCAGCTGTGGCGGGCTTGATGCTCCTCGATCTGATCGACAACCAGTTGCGCTCCGTCCAGATCATTTTTTTCACCACACTGGTGTTTGGGCTCCTGCTGGGTTGGGCGGACTGGCGACCCAATCGGCAGCGGGAACTGTCCACTTTGGGCTGGCGGGATGCGCTTCTCGTGGGTCTGGCGCAAGCGGTTTCGCTCATCCCCGGCACGTCCCGTTCGGGGGCCACGATCACGGCCGGATTGCTGTTGGGCCTCAGTCGCGAGGCGTCTTCACGCTTCTCGTTCCTGCTCGCCATTCCTATTACTGGGTTGGCTGCCAGCGCCAAATTGTTGGAGGTTGCGAGCAGCGATACCAGTGTTGACTGGCTTAGCTTTCTGGTCGGTGGAGTAACGTCCTTCCTGATGGCGCTGACCGCCATTCACTTTTTCCTGAAATGGCTCAATCGCTTCGGCATGTGGCCCTACGTGATCTACCGCGTGGTGCTGGCTGGCGTGATTTATTGGGTTTTGATGCATTGAGGAGTTGATATGACATTCGCGTTACTGGCCATCCTGGGTGGCTTTGCCTTACTGGTCTGGAGTGCGGACCGCTTCGTCGAGGGTGCGGCGGCGACCGCCAGGCATGTAGGCATGCCATCGCTGCTGATTGGTATGGTGATTGTCGGTTTCGGCACCTCGGCACCGGAAATGGTGGTGTCGGCCATGGCGGCCCTGGATGGCAATCCGGATCTGGCGTTGGGTAACGCCATCGGTTCTAACATCGTCAATACCGGTTTGATTCTGGGGATCACCGCATTGGTGGCGCCCATCGCCGTGCATTCGAAGATCGTGCGCAAGGAATTGCCGTTGCTGCTAATTATTGGGCTGGTGTCCGGCATGCTGTTCTGGAACGGCGCACTGAGCCGCGGGGAAGGGCTGGTGTTGTTGGCTGGCTTCTTCGGCCTGATTGGCTGGAGCGTTTATTCCGCGCTTAAGGGCCGCGGCGATGCGCTGGAGGCGGAAACCGAGCAGGAGCTGTCCGATCACGCCATGACCCTGGGGCGTGCCATCTTCTGGTTGGTGGTTGGCCTCGTACTGCTCATCATCAGCTCCCGTATCCTGGTGTGGGGCGCAGTCACCATCGCCCAGGCACTGGGCGTGAGCGACCTGATTATTGGTCTGACTATCGTGGCGCTAGGCACCTCGTTGCCGGAGCTGGCGGCCTCGGTCATTGCCGCACGCAAGGGCGAGCACGATATCGCCATCGGCAACGTGGTCGGCTCCAATATGTTCAACCTGCTGGCCGTGGTGGGCATCGCCGGCGTCATCGCGCCGATGCCACACATTACTTCGGAGGTCATGACGCGGGACTGGCCGGTGATGATGGCCATGACCGTCGGATTGTTTGTCATGGCCTATGGATTTCGCGGCGAGGGACGGATCAACCGGATCGAGGGCAGTCTGCTGCTGATGGCCTTTGCCGCCTACAATACTTGGCTGGTGATCTCCGTTGTCGGGGGGCAGGCGGGATGATACGGGCAGCTTTGGTTTCGATCCTGTTGTTGCTTCTGAGTGCCTGTAGCCGCACGGAGCAGGTGGAAACCCTGACCGGCTTCGCCCAGGGTACCACCTGGCACGTGACGGTCTGGCAGCCGGGCGGCGTGGATCTGAACACCTTGCAGAAGCACATTGACGCCGAGTTTTCGCGATTGGATACGGTGCTGTCCAATTATCGCGCCGACTCGGACATTGAACGCTTCAACCGTTCGGAAACCACAGCGCTGGTGGAGGTCGGCGAGGAAATCGTGACGCTGGTGCGCACAGCACGTACTATCAGCGAAGCCAGCCAGGGTTGTTACGACCTGACTATTAAACCGCTGTTCGATCTGTGGGGCTTTACCGGGGACACCCTGACGCCGCCCTCGCCCGATGTATTGGCTCAAGTGCGGCAACATATTGGGTTCAGCAAGTTGTCTTCACCTTCGGGCAATCTGCTACAAAAGTCCGACCCCAAACTGCGGGTGGATCTTTCCTCCATTGCCCAGGGCTACAGTGTCAGTCGCATTGCGGCGGTGGTGGAAGCGGCGGGTATCCAGAACTATCTGGTGGAGATCGGCGGAGAGCTGCAAACCCGCGGCCACAAACCGGATGGTTCCCCCTGGCGCATTGGGGTGGAGCGGCCACTCCCCGAAGGGCGATCCGTGGAAAAGGCCCTCACCATCGGCCGTGACACACCCACGGCGGTGATGACATCGGGAACCTACCGCCATTATTTCGATGAACAAGGTCAGCGTTACAGCCATATCCTGGATGCCCGAACCGGCAGACCGGTGGCCCATAATACCGTCTCTGTCACCGTTGTGCATGATAATCCCACCGAGGCGGATGCCTGGTCCACCGCCTTGCTCTGCCTCGGCAGTCGTAACGGCGTCAAGGTGGCAAAGCAGCAGGGTATTGCCGCACTTTTCATCGATACTGAAGGTGGACAATTACAGGAAGTGCCAACCACCGCCTGGCGAGCACTTAAAGAACAGCATATCGAGGTGAACTGATGCTGAAACTGTTCAACATTGAAGGCGGAGTGATCCGTGAAATCAGTAGCTCCACCGATCAACTCGGGGAATATTTGCCAAAGGCTGATTGGATCGACGCCCATGAACCGGATGAACATGAGCGTCAGCTGCTCGAACGCATGCTGCACACCGACATTCCGGAATCCGATGAGGTGGAAGAGATTGAAGCCTCGGCCCGTTGTTTCGTCGATCAGGCCGGGGTCCACGTCCATTCATTGTTTTTGGCACAGTCGGAAGGACGGCACCAGACCGTCAATGTCGCCTGTATTTTACAAAAAGAGCGTTTGATCACCATCCGCGAAGGCGATCTGGCGGATTTCCGCTTGTTACGCATGCGGGCCAGAAAAGGTCAAGTGGAAGCCAAGTCGCCTCAGGAATTGCTGGTGACGCTGCTGGAACAAAAAGTAGAGAATCATGCCGACACACTCGAAGACCTGCACCGCCAACTGGAACAGGTCAGCTACCTGGTGCTGGAGGATGAGGAATCCGAACTGGAGGACGCCATCAGCAGACTGGCACGCTTGGAGGACAGCAACGGTAAAATCCGGCTCTGCCTGATGGATACCCAGCGTGATATTTCGTTTCTGTTGCGCCACTTACGCGCTGAACCGGCGCATGCCGAGACGCTGCGTGAAGTCATGCGCGACGTGGAAACCCTGATGTCCCACACCACCTTTTTGTTCGACAAGATCAACTTCCTGATGGACTCAACCCAGGGCTTTATCAATATCGAGCAGAACCAGATCATCAAGATTTTCTCCATCGCCGCTGTCGTGTTTCTGCCACCGACACTGGTGGCGAGTATGTACGGCATGAACTTCGAGTACATGCCGGAACTCAAGTGGCTGCTGGGTTATCCCTGGGCCATCTGCTTGATGATAATTTCCGGTATTGCCCCCTACTGGTACTTCAAGCGCAAGGGCTGGTTGTGAGCGACGTTGATCCCTCACTGCCCTTGGTGCTTGCGGGCCCCTTGCTGCGCCGCACAACACCTGAACGGCTGGTGTTCTGGTTGGCGATAAGCGAACCCTTGCGCGTTCGTTTTTCGTTCGCTGACAAACAGTCAATCGCTCACTACCAACTGGAGCCAGGACAGCCAGAGTATCGCCTGATAAGTGCGGGCAAGCATTTGCATTACCTGCTGATCGACCTTGAGCTTGACTCACCATTGCCGCAGGACACCTGGATTTCCTACACACTTGATGTGCAACGACTGCAAAGCGTTAATACCCGCTGGATTGATACCAACGAGTGGACAGCCGGGTTGTGTTACCCATTGCAAAACTCACCCGGTTTCATTGTGCCGTCGCGAGTTAGTAGCCTGTTGCACGGATCGTGTCGAAAGCCACACCACCCGGGAGGGGATGGACTGGTTGAGGCCGACCGTTTTCTGGCGCGCTGCCTCGAGCAGGCGTCAACTCCCTTAGAACACTCCTCAATAGAATCGGCAGCTCAGCAGGACCGACCGGCCTGGCCATCCATGCTGGTGTTAACCGGGGACCAGATTTATGCCGATGATGTCGCGGGGCCGATGCTCTGCGCGATTCACCAGGTGGTCGCAATGCTGGGGCTTCCCGATGAGCCCCTCGCCGGTGGTGAAAAGATTGGGATCGTGAATGCCGAGGGGCTATACAGGCATCCCGCCAGCCTGTACCAGCGCGAAACGCTGTTGCCGCGTCACAAGGGCAATGTCGCCTTGATCGAAGTCTTGTTCGGTGGTGTCGAGAAGCCGGTCTTCACTGCAGACAGCGCCCACAACCACCTGATCACACTCGGCGAGGTGTTGGCAATGTACCTGCTGGTCTGGTCGCCAGCTCTATGGCCATTGATCAATCTGAATCCGCCACCGAGCCTGCAACTCGCCTCCCGCTCCTTGTACCAGAGCGAATGTCAGGCAATAGAGGAGTTTATCGCCGGGCTGCCCGCCGTCCAGCGGCTTCTGGCCCATGTACCCACAGCGATGATCTTTGATGACCACGACATTACCGATGATTGGAACCTCAGTCGTGGCTGGGAGGAAGTGGCCTATGGGCACCCCTTTTCCAGGCGGGTCATCGGCAATGCGCTGCTTGGTTATTGGTTAAATCAGGCCTGGGGCAACAATCCCGACGCCTTCAGCGACGAGCTCCTGACGCTGGTACAGGCTGCCTTAAAAGATCCCGGGGCCGAGGTACACGATGACCTGATCGACCGATTACTGCGGTTTGATCAATGGCATTACACCTGGCATACCACCCCGCCATTGGTTGTTATTGATAGCCGAACCCATCGCTGGCGCTCAGAATCATCGGCTCATAAGCCTTCTGGCCTGATGGACTGGGAGACGTTGACGGATCTACAACAAAGCTTACTGGGATTAAATTCCGTACTACTGGTATCGCCAGCGCCCATCTTTGGCGTCAAACTCATCGAAATCATTCAGCGGGTATTCAGCGGGTTTGGACAACCCCTTATGGTCGATGCCGAAAACTGGATGGCTCACCCTGGCTCAGCGAATGCGATACTGAATATCTTTCGCCACCCCAGAACCCCCAAACATTTTGTCGTGCTCTCCGGCGACGTCCATTATTCATTTGTCTATGACATTGAATTGCGCGGCCGAACCCGTGGCCCGGATATCTGGCAAATTTGCAGCAGTGCCATACGCAATGCATTTCCACCGCGTTTGTTGGCAGTTCTCGACCATGTTAACCGTTGGTTGTATTCAACCCGTTCGCCCTTAAATTGGCTGACAAGGCGACGGCACATGCGGGTGATCCCGCGTAAGCCAAAAGGTACTGCACACGGCCGCCGCCTGCTCAATGGCCCCGGAATCGGTCTGGTTGAGCTTGATCCGCAGGGCGTGCCCTGGCGTATCCGGGAGCTGCTTACGGATGGGCAGGATGTGGTGTTCGAGCGGCGAGAAGCCGAGTCACGGTGGAACTAACGGTTTGCCGATTTGAAAGCGAGAAAAAACCAGAACAATTGGCGCTAAACCTTGAGTAAGGCTTTTTATCCGAGGGCGCGGCGAATTAACTTCTTCCAGTCAGCGCAGCCTGAATAGCCAGACACAGTTTAACAATGAACAACAAAAAGAGGAAAGTATCATGAAATGTCCCGTCTGCAACGAAACCAACCTGGTCATGTCCGAGCGCCAGGGTATCGAAATTGATTATTGCCCGCAGTGCCGTGGCGTATGGCTTGACCGGGGTGAACTCGACAAGATCATTGAGCGCTCAGCCACCGCTGCGCCGGCTCAGGCACCACAGCCGACCCCTAATTATTCACAAGGGCATCATGGCCATTATGAAAAGCCGCATAAATATCACAAGCGAAAATCATTTCTCAGTGAATTGTTTGATTGAGTTCGGCGACACGATGTGGTCAATGCTCTTAGACGATGCACTTGGAACTCCGCGCAGCTGATCCGTTATGCTCACCGTCCATCACCTGCGCGACCTTACGCTAAACCGGCCATCCCATCCAGACCGCCCGGCGCATGTCAGTGCCGCCAGCGGCCTTGTGTGTGTCGGTGATACGGCTTACGTGGTTGCCGACGATGAGCTGCATCTGGGGGTATTTTCACTTGAGGGATCTGAATCGGGTCGATTGTTGCCATTGTTCCCCGGCGAATTGCCCCGCGAACACCAGCAGCGAAAGCGGCAAAAGCCTGACCTCGAGGCACTCACTCTGCTGCCACCCGCTGCGGACTTTCCCTTCGGGGCCCTGCTGGCGCTGGGCAGCGCGTCAACAACCAATCGTCGACGTGGCGCAATGGTGCCGCTGAACGCCGATGGCCTTCCCGAATCCGCCGCACACATCCTGCCACTGGGTGCCTGGTACGACTTTCTGGAAACACGCATAGGCAGACTGAACCTGGAAGGCGCTTATGTCGATGGTGCCGAACTGGTGCTACTGCAACGCGCCAACAAAGGCAATCGACTGAATGCCATTATTCGTCTGGCGCTCCCTGAATTTATCGCGCCAGGGCGGCCTGCTGACTTTCTTCCCACACAGTTGAATATCATCGAGGTGGAGTTGGGAGACATCGATAATGTGCCGCTGGGCTTTACCGATGGTATGGCGCTGCCCCAGGGCGGCTTTGTGTTTTCCGCCGTCGCCGAGGACACCCAGGACAGTTATCACGACGGTGCCTGCCTGGGAACAGTGATCGGCGTCATGTCGGCCAAAGGCAAACTCATCTACCGTGAGCAACTGGCAGTACCCTGGAAAGTGGAAGGTATTTCCGCGTCAGTCCGTGAGGGCGGTATCGATCTGCTGATGGTCACCGATGCCGACGATGAGACCGTTCCAGCGGCACTGTTAGCCGCGCGAATCGAGGACATCGGGTTTCTGCCTTAGCTCCTTGCTCCGGTATTTGGCAATACTGCCACATACAACGGTTTCGTGATTGCCTTCTCTTGGAGCGGCAAGGTAGCGCCATTTCAATTTCAAATAGCCTCTGAGCCATGAATGCCAAAAGAAACAAACCACATGCCAGCTTAATACGACCGCGCGTATACATCGGTGATGGGATCGCCATCGGCCCCGGCAAGATCGACCTGCTGCGAGCGGTCGGCGAGACCCGGTCCATTGCGGCAGCGGCCCGTTCGCTCGGCTTGCCCTACAAGCGCGCTTGGCTCCTTATTGATTCACTTAACGAGGGGTTTGGCCAGCCGGTTATCGAAACGGCGACAGGCGGTAAAGGCGGTGGTGGCGCATCCCTGACAACGCTCGGGCAGCAGCTCATCGAGCGTTACGACGCCCTGGAGACCAGTCTCAACGCCGGCGCAGGCAAGGAACTGCAAGCCCTGCGCGACCTGGCGAACTGATCCATTCTCGATTTCGGTTATGACTTGGCATGGATACTGCTATATACTTATCGTTATGTCTTTTTTGACCTAACGCTGTAGAGAACCCGACAAACAGTGCGGCGGGTTCTTTCGTGCCATGACTCGATGAAAAGGAACCTGCCCACGCAACTCCTACGCCCCTTGTTGCTCGCCTGCGCGCTCCTGTTCGCAGCGGCAGCACACGCTGAAAAAGTTACCGTCACTGCGGCGGCCGACCTGAAGTTCGCCATGGATGAAATCGTCGCCACCTTCAAGAAGGCCAATCCGGCTGACGAAGTGGAAGTCATTTCTGGCTCGTCGGGCAAGTTCCACACCCAGATTCAGCAGGGTGCGCCCTATGACCTGTATTTCTCGGCCGACATCGCGTTTCCGCGTTCGTTGGCGAAAGCGGGGTTCGCGGCTTCCGAGGTCACGCCTTATGCTTTTGGTCGCATTGTGCTGTGGAGCGCTAGTGTTCCGTCTGGTTAATTCC